>JACCYP010000017.1 GCA_013696425.1 Thermoleophilaceae bacterium | reverse complement strand
ATCGTGATCCGCTCCTCCGGCCTCTACGGCGCCGAGGGCAACGCCGCCAAGGGCGGCAACTTCCCCCAACGAATGCTCGCCCGCGCGAAGGAGCAGGGCAAGGTCACCATGGTCACCGACCAGCGGCTCACGCCCACGTACACGCCCGACCTCGCCGCGGCCACGCTCGAGGCCGTGGGGAAGGGCGTCGACGGTGTGCTGCACCTCACGAACTCAGGCGAATGCTCGTGGCACGAGTTCACGCTCGCGATCCTCGAGGAGACAGGCGTCGAGGCCGAGGTGAACGCCGTCACCACGACGGTGCCCGAGGGCGGCGCGGCGCGGCCGCTCAACGGCGTGCTCGCGCGCCCGCGCGCAGATTCATTGGGGCTAACGCCCCTGCGCCCGTGGCGCGAGGCGCTCTCCGAGTACCTCGCTCAGCCCGCGTCGTAGCGGAACGGCAGTTCGTCCTTCACCTCGGCGAGTGTCGGCGCCGTGGCGTCGCGTTCGGAGGGCTGGAGCGTCACGTCGGGCCACTCGATGCCGATCGCGGGGTCGTCGAACTTGATGCCGCGCTCGATCGACTCGTCGTAGTAGCCGCTGCACTTGTAGTTCACGTCCGCAAGGTCGCTGGTGACCGCGAACCCGTGCGCGAAGCCGACCGGGCAGTAGAGCTGGTGGTGATTCTTGTCGTTCAGCTCGAAGCCCTCCCACTCGCCGAAGGTGGTCGAGCCGACGCGCAGGTCCACCACGACGTCGAGGATCGCGCCCCGGGCGCAGCGCACGAGCTTGGCCATCCCGGCGCCGATCTGGAAGTGCATCCCGCGGACGATGCCGTGCGAGGAGCGCGAGTGGTTGTCCTGCACGAACTCGTCGGCGATCCCGAGCTCGGTGTAGACGTTGCGGCGGTAGGTCTCCTGGAAGAAGCCGCGCTCGTCGCCGTGGACGGTGGGCTCGACCACTACGGGTCCTTCGAGGCGAGTATCGATTCTCTTCATTGGCGGTGGGGTGCCTTTCGGGTGAGGATGAAGCGCGGATTATCACGCCACCACATCGTCGCGCTGCGTACGTGGTGGCGCCCGGCGAATGTCGTGACACTGCTCCGGCTGGCCGCGCCGAAGTTGTGGATCGCCTTCACCGACGGGTCGAACCGCACGCTGTAGCCGCGCTCGCGCAGCCTGTAGGCGATGTCCACGTCCTCGAAGTAGAGGAAGAAGCGCTCGTCGAAGCCGCCTACCTCGTCCCACGCTGAGCGGCGCGCGACCCAGAACGCGCCGACGGTCCAGGGCACGTCGCCGCCGTGGCGTATCGCGCCTCGCAGCGGGTCGATGTCGTAGCGGCGCAGCAGCAGGTCGAGCGGCGTCGGCCAGGTGCGCGCCGAATCCTGGAGCTGGCCGGTGGGCAGCACGAGACCGGGGGAGACGAGCGCCACGTGCGGCTCGTCGAAGTGCTCGACGAGCCGCTCGAGCGTGCGCGGCTCCAGGAACAGGATGTCGGGATTGAGCACGCAGAAGAACTCGCCCCCGCCGACCGCGCGGTAGCCGGTGTTGATGCACTGCCCGTACCCGCCGCGCTCTTCGCGTCGCACGACCGTGCCCCCGCCGGCGCGCGCGATCTCCGCGGAGTCGTCGTCGCAGGCGTTGTCCACCACGATCACGCGGTCGAAGGAGTCGACCAGCATCCGGTTCTCGAACATCCGCCGGATGTGCTCGCCGTCGTTGGCTGTGACAGTGACCGCGTCCAAACGCCTACCTCCCGCCACCCTATCCGCCGGTAGGGTCCGCGCGGATGAGCCTCGCCGACCATCTCCTCGGCATGGTGCTGTTCGCCGGCACCACCGGGTCGGCACTGATCGCCGGAGTGCTGCTCATGCGCCGCCGGCTGGCGCACCTGAGCGGCGCGGAGGCGGTGGTGGCCGCGGCCATGCTCGGCATCGCGCTCGTGACAGCGGTCCACATGCTGCCCGGGCTCCTCGGCGTGCTCTCGCAGGTTTCGGCGCTGGTGTGCGGGCTCGCGGTGCTCGCAGCGGTCGCGCTGTTCGTGAAGCCGGCGCCGGCGGCGATCCAGCCATCGCGTGCGCCGGTGCCCCCGAGCGGACGCGCCTCCTGGGCCATCGCCGCGATCGGCGCCGGGGCGGCGTCGGTGTGGGCCCTCAGCGCCGCCTGGGCGGGCACCGTTATCCCCTCGACCGGCCTCGACACCCTCACCCACCATCTCCCGAACGTCGGCAAGTGGGTGCAGGACGGCACGATGTGGCGGGTCGACCAGTTCGTCCCGCTGCTCGCGAACGGCAACTACCCTCAGGGCGGCGACGTGGTGACCCTCGCGGCGCTGCTGCCGTGGGAGAACGATGCCTTCGTGCGCCTCGTGGACTTCCCGCTGGTGGCGCTCGCGGCGGTGGCGATCTACGCCGCGGCGGTCGAGATCGGCGCGCCGCGCGCGACGGCTGTGCTGTTCGCCGCGCTGCTCGCCTCGATGCCCGTCGTGGTCGACCCCGCCTACCAGGGGACGATGACCGATCCGCTGTTCATGGCCGGCTTCGGCGCCGGCATCCTGTTCCTGCTGCGCGCGTGGCGCACCCGCGCGGGCTCGGACCTTCTGCTCGCGGGCATCTCGCTCGGCCTCGGCTTCGGGTCGAAGTGGTACGGCATCACCGCGGCGCTCGCGGTGATCGTGATCTACGCCGGCGCCTGCCTGCTGACGCGGCGGCCGTTCGTGCGCCCGGCGCTGATCGTGGGCTTCGCGACGCTGGGTGTCGGGGGGTTCTGGCTCGTGCGCAACTGGGTCGAGTCGAGCAACCCGTTCAACCCGGTGCCGGTGAAGGTGGGCGGGCTCACGATCTTCGACGCCCCGCGCGACTTCGTGCGCGAGTGCGCGGGCTTCACGATCTCCGACTACCTGACCGACGGCGCCGTGCTGCGCGACTACGTGTGGCCCGCATACCGCGAGTTCTTCGCGCTGCCGGGGCTCGTGCTCGCACTCGGCGTGCTTGCTGCGGTGGTGCTCGCCCTGCGGCGGCCGCGGTCCGGGCCGGTGCTGGCCCTCGCGCTGCTCACGTTCGTGCTCGCCGCGATCTACACGGTCACTCCCTACACCGCGCTCGGGCTCGAGGGCATGCCGATCGCAATCGACGCGAACACGCGCTACCTGTTGCCCGCGTTCGTGAGCGCCGCGATGGTGGCGCCCTGGCTGGTGGGGCGGCTCGGCCGCGGCCGCGTGGTGGGTGAGGCCGTGGCACTGGTGGCTTTGGCCGACGGCATCCGCCGAGGTTTTGACCTCGAGCGCAGCCTCGTGGTGAAGGTCGGCCTGCTCGTGGTCCTGGCGCTGGCGCTCGTCTGGCTGGTGCGCAGCTACGTGCTTCCGCGCCTCGGCGTGCGCACCCGCCGCGCCGCCCTGGCCGGCGCCGTGGTGATCGGCTTGGTGGCGGTCACCGCCGTGGGCCACGTGCGCCAGCGCGACTTCAACGACGCCCGCTACTTCGACATGGAGGCGCCCGTGGCCTACATCGCCAAGAACGCACAGGAGGGCCAGCGCGTCGGCCTCGCCGGCATCTGGGGTGTTCGCGCCCTCGGGCCCGCGTGGCCGTCCTTCGGTCTGCGCCTGGGCAACGAGGTCGAGTTCATCGGCCCGACCGTCGACGGCCAGCTGCGCGAGTACCCGACCAAGGCGGAGTTCGACCGCGCGGTGCGCGCGGGGGTCTACGACCTCGTGCTCGCCGGCTCGGGCGGCGCGGCGCCCAGCTGCCCCTACCCCGCCGGTCCCCATGACCGCGCACGCGCCTGGGCCCGTGAGCTCGGATACGAGCCCGTGGTGGAGAGCGAGTTCCTGACCCTCTACAGGGCGCCGGGCTAGACCCGGGGGTCGTGGCAGCCAACCGCTCGGGCTCTGATGCGGGTTCGGCGTCTAGAGCCAGCCGCGGCGGCGGAAGTACGACAGCATCGAGACCAGCAGGAAGAGCATGCCGGCGAGGATCAGCCAGAACGCGGCCTCCTCGCCCTCGCCGGGCACGCCGACGTTCATGCCCCACAGGCTCGCGATCAGGGTGAGCGGGAGGATCACGACGCTGAAGGCGGTGAGCACGCGCAGCACGTCGTTCACGCGGTGGGAGAGGACGGACTCGTTGGTGTCCTCGAGCGCCTCGACGACCTCCTTGTAGTTCTCGAGCACGTCCCAGATGCGCTCGGAGGCGTCGACGATGTCGTCGAAGTAGATGTCCATGTCCTTGGCGAGGTAGCGCTGCTTGGTGCGCTCGAGGTCGCGCAGCACCGAGCGCTGGGGGCGGATGATCTTGCGGAAGTTGATGACCTCCTGCTTCACGTTCGAGATCTCGCGCACGATCTCCGCGGAGCGGCCCTCGAAGATGTCCTCCTCGACGCGGTCGAGCTTGTTGCCCATCTTCGCGAGCATCGGGAAGCAGTAGTCGAAGGAGTCGTCGACGATCTTGTAGAGCAGGTAGCCGGCGCCCTTGGAGAACATTCCCTCGCGGAAGGCCTCGTTGGTGCGGCAGCGCTCGAAGAGGTACTCCACCGGCTGGAGCGAGGCGTTCGGCATCGTGATGAGGAAGTCGGGCCCGACGAACATGTCGAGCTCGCCCGCGTTCAGGCGCCCGACCTGCTTGTCGAACACCGGGAAGTGGAGAACCATGAAGAGGTAGTCGTCGTACTCGTCGACCTTCGGCCGCTGGTTGCGGGAGGCGACGTCTTCATAGTCCAGGGGGTGGAAATCGAAGCGCTCCTCGAGCCATGCACGCTCCGCTGCGCCCGGCCGCTCGATGTTGATCCAGCGCAGTCCCTCGTGCTCAAGGATTTCTACGCGGGGCTCAGCGGGCCCGGCTGCTGGCGCGGGCGCGGGCGACCCGGCGCGTGAGCGCCTCAGACGTGGCTT
This sequence comes from Thermoleophilaceae bacterium, assembly GCA_013696425.1. Lineage (GTDB taxonomy): Bacteria > Actinomycetota > Thermoleophilia > Solirubrobacterales > Thermoleophilaceae > JACCYP01. Next base: position 6,341 of record JACCYP010000017.1, on the reverse strand, counting down.
TGGCAGGTTCGGCATGGCGTCTGAGCGGGTCGTCGAGCATTGATGCGGCCTCGGTACTGATTCTAGCCCCGCGCCCCCGGCCCTCCTGTGCTCAGCCGACGGCGTCGATCCGCCACTTGCCGTCGGTCTCGGTGAGGTTGAACGTCAGCCGGCTGGGATTGCCGTCGGTCTCGACCTGGGTCGAGACGCTGATCGCCGTTCGTAGGCCTCCTCGACATCCTGGCCAGCGAGGCACTCGAGCGTGCGCCCTATGGTCGCCGCGGCGTCGCGCGCGGCGACGACCACGCTGATCAACGGCGGGATGTGCGTCGTGTGGTCACGCTGCGCCTATAGTGCCTGACGGGGTGGCTGCTCGACGCGCTCTTCGATCTGGTTCCCCTCCGCGGACCACCGACCGGTTGCAGGCGGTCGACGATGGTTACAGACGGACGGCTGCTCGCGGCGTGATCGTGAACGCCGCCTTCATGGTGGGCGTGCAGACGCTCGGCCTCCTGAAAGGCTTGGTGGTCGCAGCCTTCCTCACTAGGAGCGACTACGGGATCTGGGGGATCCTGGTCGTCTCGCTCGTGACGCTCGCGTTGCTCAAGGAGGTCGGGGTCTCGGACAAGTACCTCCAGCAGGACGAATCAGACCAAGAGCTGGCGTTCCAGAAGGCCTTCACGATCGATGGGATGTTGAACTGTCTGCTCCTGGTGGTGATTGTGGTTGCCCTTCCCCTGTTCGCTCTGGCGTACGGGCTGCCGGAGCTTCTCCTCCCGGGCCTGGTGTTGGCGATCAATGTGCCGCTCGTCACGCTCCAGGCGCCGTTCTGGATCCTCTACCGGCGACTCGACTTCAAGCGCCAGCGAGCACTCCAATCCATAGACCCCATCGTGGGCTTCGTCGTCACGGTCGGCCTCGCGGTCGCCGGCTTCGGATATTGGAGCCTGGTGTTCGGCGCGGTGGCTGGGACCGGCGCGGCGGCGATCGTCGCGGTCCGCGAGTCCCCGTACAAGTTGGCGTTCAAGTACGACCGCGGCACGCTGCGCCAGTACGCGTCTTTCTCCTGGCCGCTGTTCATCGCAGCCGGCAGCAGCCTGCTCGTGGCTCAATCGGCGATGCTCGTCGGCGAGGCTGCGCTGGGTCTCGCCGCTGTCGGTGCGCTCGCTCTTGCAAGCCAGATCACGCTCTACACCGACAGGGTCGACGCGATCATCTCGCAGACCCTCTACCCGGCGGTCTGTGCGGTGAAGGACCGCACCCAGCTGCTGTTCGAGACGTTCGTCAAGTCGAACCGGCTCGGTCTGATGTGGGGCATGCCGTTCGGCGTCGGGCTGGCGCTGTTCGCCCCCGCGCTCATCGATCACGTGCTGGGCCAGCGCTGGCAACCGGCCGTCGGCCTCATCCAGGCGCTCGGGCTGATCGCCGCCATAAACCAGTTCGCCTTCAACTGGACGGCCTACTACCGGGCGCTCGACAACACCAGGCCGATCGCCACGGTCTACGTCGCGTACACGGTCGTCTTCCTCAGCGTGGGAATGCCCGGCCTGGTGTTCGTCGGCCTCGACGGCTTCGCGATGGGCATCGGCGCCGCCACGACCGTCAGCCTTGGCCTGCGGGTCTACTACATGAAGAAGCTATTCCCCGGCTTCAACCCGCTCGCGCACGCGGCGCGCGCCGCTGGCCCCGCGCTCATCGCGGCGGCGACCGTCGGCGGCATCCGGGCGGTCGGCGGTGCTCCCTCGCCGGGGTGGCTCGCCCTCGGCGAGCTCGTGGCGTTCATCCTCGTCGTGCTCGGGTCGACCGTCGCCTTCGAGCGCGACCTCATCCGCGAGATGACCGGCTACCTGCGCGGCCGGCGGCCGGTCGTGGGTGAGCCCGATGTACCTTCCGGCCATTCATTAGGTTGGCGTGCGTGAGCCTCGTCGACATCGCAGAACCAGTGGTGGTGGCCCCACCCGGCCCACGGCCCCTGGAACCGTAGCTCTGTTCTTCGCGGCCTCCTCGCTGCCGTAGGGCCCGCGGGCGGCGTAGGGCATAGGTCGATCACCCAGTCCGCGCGCCCGAGTGGCTTTGGCCCATCCGTCGACGTCGAGCACCGCCGAGTTGGGCACGGTTTCCTGCGGCCGGTTCACACTCGAGGGGAGCACATCGTCCGTCTAGCATCCCAGCGTCGCGCGCAGGCCGCGCATGTGCATCGTGATCCAGCCCTTGGTCCGATCCCGGCGGCGAAGGAACCGGTCCTGGTCGAACAGGCAGGCGACGCTCAACACGGCGAAGCGCACCGCACCAGCGGTGATCGCGGCAGCGCCGAGGGCGGCCGCCCGCGGGCGGCCACGCCGGCGCGCGACCCACGCGTAGGTCGCATCCATCCACCGCTCGATGGCCTTGGTGCCGAACGCCTGATGCGCCGACGCGCCGCCCACGTGGGTGATCCGCGCGCTCGGCACGTAGCGAGTCGTCCACCCGCGCTCCGCCACCGACCAGCCGAGGTCGAGGTCCTCCGCATACATCCACTGGCCGTCCGGGAAGCCGCCCACCGCGTTCCAGGCCTCTCTGCGGACGAGCAGGAAGGCCCCCACGGCCCACGGAACCTCCCGCTCGCGCTCGGGATCCCAGGACCCGTAGAGGCAGAGGCGGTCGGCGAGCGCGCGGCCGAAGAGCTGGGGCGTCAGCGCAGCGAGCGCGAACGTCGCGGCGCTGGGGAAGGGGTGTACGGAATGTTCGGTGTCGCCTTCGGGCCGCAGCATCCTCGGTGCCACGATTCCGGTTCGGGGATGCCGCTCACCGGCCTCGAGGAGCGTGCGCAGGGTGCCCGGGTGCATCTCGATGTCGGCGTTCGCCGGCACGAGCCACGGGGTGTTGGTATGCGCGGCCGCGAGGTTCACCGCCCGCCCGAACCCGAGGTTCGCGCCGGACTCGATCAACTTCGCCCACGGGAACCCTTCGCGGACCATGTCCGCCGAGCCGTCGTGTGAGTCGTTGTCGACGACCCAGACCTCGATCAGGCCCGACTCGAGATCCGGGCGCAGCGAACGCAGGCATCGCTCCAGGAAGTCGCGGGTGTTCCAGGAGACGATCGCTACCGCGATCTGCGGATCCTCGGAGCCCAAGCCGCGCAGCTTAGTATCTGCGGTCGTGCCGGCCGCGCTTGAACGGATATGGGAGAAGGTCCTTGGCCTGCCGGTGCAGATCGGCTATGTGCGTGCGCCGCAGCTTGCGTCGTGGCTGCGAAAGCGCTGGGTGCTGGCACGCAATCCACACGCGGATATCCGCTTCCACGGGCGCTCGTACCTGGGCCCCGGCTTCAGCCTCCACATCCCCGGCTGCTCCACCTTCGTCGTCGGCCCGGGGGCGGAGTTCAGGCGCAACTTCAGGGCCGAACTGTCGCCCGGTGCGAAGGTCACGATCGGCACGAGGTCGATTTTCACCTACGACGCCCTGATCCAGTGCACGACGACGATCGACATCGGTGAGAGGTGCGTGTTCGCGGAGTCCGTGCTGATCGTGGACGGCAGCCATCGCTTCCGGGACATCACGAAGCCGATGCTCGACCAGGGCTATGACTTCCGGCCGCTCACGATCGAGAACGATGCCCTCGTGAGTGCGAAGTGCACCGTCATCAACAGCGTCGGAGAGCGGGCCGTGATTGGCGCGAACTCGGTCGTGACACGTCCGATCCCGGCCTTCACAGTCGCAGTGGGCGCGCCGGCCAGGCCGATCGACTATTTCGGCCCGCCTGGGGCGGAGGCGCCCGAGGCGCCCTCCGCTTCCCAGCCCGACATAAACGACGGGGCGAGCTGCTGACGGAAGTAGATGTCGGCGCTCAGCCAGATCCGGGGCCCGAGCACCGGCGTTGACAGTGGCACCTTCCCCAGCAGGCCGCCGAGGCGTCCGCGGGCCGGCGGGGCGGAGAGCACTTCCTCGAAGAGGGCATGCAGATGCGGCTTGAGGTCGGGATGGGTGGTCACGAACCGCCTCTCGGCGGCGCCGACCTCGCGCATCCGTTGACGGTAGTCCTCGAGCGTCACGGCGTGGAGGTGCTCGACCCGCGCATTGCGTGCGTAGAAGAGCCGGAAGCCGTGGTGGTGCATGCGCTTCGCGAGCTCGATGTCCTCGTAGTGGAATGGGAAGCGGACCTCGTCGAAGCCACCGACGCGCTCGACCAGGTCGCGCTTCAGCGAGACGTTGATGGTGACCAGGCGGCCCCAGCCCGCCTCCTCGCCCTCGAGGTTCCGGAACTCGAACTGGATCCCGTACTCGAGCCAGCGCATGAACGGGGTCACGTCGAGCTCGCGCGCCCAGTCGACGTGGCCGAGCAGCCCTAGCTCGAGCTCGGGGTGGCGTCGGTGCCAGTCCGCGTGTGAGGCCACGAGCCCGGGATCGGCAATCACGTCGTCGTCTAGGAAGAGGACCAGCGGAGCCCCCGCCCGGTCCAGCGCCGCATTTCGCGCGGCGGCCGCTCCGGGCCGCTTCGCGCGGGTATGGCAGGCCGGGAACGGCGCATCCGCGACGAGCCGTTCGGCGTCCGCCGCGTCGTGGTCGCCGGCGTCGCTCGCGACGACCAGTTCGAATCGGTCCTCGCCGCGTTGGCGGGCGAGCGAGCCGATCATCCGCGTCAGCGATTCAGGCCGCCCGCAGGTGGGCGTGAGCACCGAGATATCGGGAGGCCCCGGCATTCAGTCCTCTGGCCCGACGGCTCCCGCCCACATGTCTCCTGTTCCGATGCACGCGAGGGCCCGCCGCCGCGCCATCCGCACGTAGGTCTTGCGCGCGCGTGGCCATGAGCGGCGCCGCCATGGGACGAGAGCGCGCTGCAGCTTGTAGACGATCTCGTAGATGGTGCGGTTCGGGAAGGTGTGCACGAGCAGCCGCCCGCCCGGCCTGAGCAGCCTCCGGGCCTCGGCGAGCGTGCCCGGCAGCTCCACCGGCGTCAAATGCTCGACGACATCGAGCAGCGTGACGAGATCCGCTTGGCCGTCCCGCACCGGGATCGCACGCGCGTCGACGAGGATCACCTCGGCCTTCTCGCCGACCCCGTGGACCTCGATCGTGTGCCTGGCGAACGCTACGGCGTCCTCGAAGTAGCGGGCGCCACTGGAGCTTGACCACGCTTCACTACCGCCACTGGCCTCGCGGTAGTGGGTCCGGTCGTACGCGGTGGGCGAAACGGCAGGGGGCTGCAGCTCGCTCATGCCGAGCACCACCCCCCACACCGAGCAAAGGCCAGCACCGTCCCTACCTCCATTCCGTTCATTCCCCTCCATGAAGTTCTATCGAACCCAGCGCTTCGGCGGACCGCCTGTTTGCGGATTCCCGCACGTTGCGGGAACCGGGGCGCGTGTGCCCGAGTCGTCCTCTGTAGCTCCTAACCACCTTTGTCATCCGGGCCTCGCTGGAGGCTGGAGCTGTTGAGACAACCAGCTCCCAGGAGGCCCAGATGGAAGGTCACGCTAGGCGGCGCCGCCCCGAGCTGTCCATATCCCGGCCCGACCGGTCGGGCGCGGGTGTGGGCACGTGAGCTTGGCTACCGAACAATCGTCGAGAGCAAGTGGCTCACGCTCTTCAAGCCGAAGTAGGTTTGGGGCATGGTGACGATCGATCCCGAGCGCGAGGAGTCCGAGCTGCGGGAGTACCTCGGGGACTCCTACGACCGGTCAAGGCTCGAGCGATACGGGGAGCAGCTAGACGAGGAATTCGAACGCGTCGGCGACGAGCAGTCCTTCTACCGCTCCTCTGAGGGTTACCTCTACAACCTCACGGCGTTCGCGATGACCCGCACCAAGGAGCCGTACCTGAAGCTCCTGACCGAAACCGTCGCGCCGCCTGCTCGCTTGCTCGACTACGGGTGCGGGATCGGCAGCGACGGGCTCGTCCTGCTCGAGGAGGGTTACCGGGTCGAGTTCGCCGATTTCGACAATCCGAGTACGCGCTACTTGCGGTGGCGCCTCGACCGTCGCGGGGTCGAGGCACCGATCTACGACCTCGACATCGGCCGTCCGCCCACGGGCTTCGACCTCGCATTCGCCCTCGATGTGATCGAGCACGTCGAAGACCCGCTCGCTTTCTTGAGCGAGCTCGAGGAGCGCGCCGATCTCGTCCTCGTGAACTTCCTGGAGGACGAGCCATGCGACACGCCGCTCCACCGCAAGCTCCCCGTGCGCAAACTCGTCCGGCACGCAAAGCGCCGGAACCTGCGCGAGTACGAGGTGATGCACGGACGGTCACACGTCGTGCTGTACGCCCCTGCCGCCTAGATGTCCTGCCTCAGGACCTTCCGAACACGGCTGATCGGCGGAGCGTTCCCGATCGCAGAGTGGCGCCGCGTTCGGTTGTAGTAGTCGAGCCAGTGTGGCAGTGCC
>JACCYP010000012.1 GCA_013696425.1 Thermoleophilaceae bacterium | reverse complement strand
CGCAGGTCGAGCAGCATCAGCAGGTGGCGCAGGTACGACGCGAAGAAGGCCATCTGGTCGGTGCCGGCGACGAGCAGCCGCGGCGTCGTCGCGATCGCCTCGATCGCGGCCTCGATCTCCGAGCGCGAGATCAGCTCGACTGCGGCCACCACCTGCTCACGATCGACCTTGCGCGCTGTGTCCTCCACATTCACGTGGTCGGCGGCAAGAGCCGCTTCGAACTCGGTCTGGTCGATCGGGAACAGCGGGCCGTTGTGCTGCTCGACGGGCTGGCCGTCCTCGCGCTGGCGGCGGTACTCGTCACGCGCGGAGGCCTGAAGCTCGGGGAAGCCCTCGAATCCGAGCGCCTGGGCGAAGCGCACGACGGTCGAGCTCGAGGTGTTCGCGCGCCGCGCGAGCTCCTCGGCCGTATGGAAGGCCGCCTCGTCGAGATGGTCGACGATGTACTGGCCGACATCCTTCTGGGACCTGGAGAACTCGTCGAATCGGGCGCGGATCTCCTCGGAGAGGGTCAGCGCTGAAGTGCCGCTTGTCGCCACGGGCATGAGATTCGCCCGCGGGTGCAGGGTTCCTTCTCTTACGTCACGTCCTTCGCCTCGAGATCCTTCACCGCCGGTCCCTCGAGCACCCGTCCGTCCGGATCGAAGCGCGACCCGTGGCAGGGGCAGTCCCAGGAGCGCTCGGCCGGGTTCCAGGCCACCTGGCAGTAGAGGTGGGTACAGACCGATGACACGGCGTGGAGCTCGCCGGCGTCGTCGCGGTGCACGGCCACCTTCTCGAGGCCGGAGCGCACGATCGCCCCCTCCCCCGGCTTGACGTCGTCGACGGTGCGGGTCTCGGCTGGAGTGAGATGGCCCTTGGTCATCTGGACGCCCACGTCCGCGTTCTCCTTCACGAGATCGGACGAGGGCTTCAGGCGCGACGAGTCGAAGGTCGAGGCCCACGGGTTCTCGCGGCCCAGCACACGGTCGGCGAGCATCACCGCCGCCGCCACGCCGTTGGTCAGTCCCCATTTGCCGAAGGCCGTTGCGGTGAGGATCGACTTCGACCCCGGCGCGATCTTGCCGACGAACGGCACGCCGTCGCTGGAGATGGGGTCCTGCGCCGACCAGCGGTAGGGAATCTCGGCGACGTCGAAGCGCTCGCGCGCGTACGCCTCAAGACGCTCGTACCGCTCGCCGGTATCGCCGCCCTGGCCCGACTTGTGGCCTTCACCGCCGACGATCAGCCACTCCTCGCCGTAGCGGCGGATCGATCGTGACGGCGACTCCACGCTGATGTGCATGCCGTCGGGCGGACGTACGTTCAGCCGCGCGCCGACGCAGTAGGAGCGCTCGGCGTGCATGCGCGCGAAGAACAGGCCGCGGTCGAGGAACGGGAAGTGCGTGGCGAGGATCACGGTGCGCGCGCGGACGCTCGCGCCGCCCAGCGTTGAGACGGTCGCGGTCTCGCCGTCCTTCACGCCGGTCGCACGGGTGCCCTCGAAGATCTGCCCGCCCGCCTTCTCGAGGCGCTCCGCCATCCCGAGCACGAACTTGCGCGGGTGGAACTGGGCCTGGTTCTCGAACCGCAGCGCGCCGAGCACCGGGAACGGCAGCGGCGAGTTCGACACCAGCGAGGCGGGCAGCCCGGCGCGGTGCGCCGCCTCGTGCTCGTCCTCGAGCGTGGCCACCTCGCCCTCCTCCTCGGTCCACACGTAGGCGTCCTGGCGCTCGAAGTCGCAGTCGATGCCGCCCGCCGCCCACGACGCGATCCGCTCGATTGCGTCCTCGTTGGCCTGCGCGTAGGCGCGCGCGCCGTCCTCGCCGAACCTGCCCTCAATCTGGGAGTAGAGGATCTGGTGCTGGGAGGTGACCTTCGCGCTCGTGTAGCCCGTGACACCGAGCCCGACGCGGTTCATCTCGAGCAGCGCGACCGTCTTGCCGGCCTCCGCTAGCAGCACGGCGGCGCTCACCCCGAGCATGCCGCCGCCGAGCACGGCGACGTCCACGTCGAGGTCGCTGGTGAGCGGCGGGCGCCCTGAGTCCGGGGCCGTGGCGATCCAGAGGGATTCGCTGGCGAGGGTGGTGGACATGCCGCAGTCTTATCCGGTCACGGGCGCCGGTATGCCGCCGGGTGATTCACTTGGCGGGTGCCCGCCGAGCTGGGGCGGCTCGCCCGATCCTCGGGCCGGCTCGCCATCGACACCGAGTTCATGTCCGAGCGCCGCTACCAGGCGCAGCTGTGCCTCGCCCAGGTGGCGGTACCCGACCAGGGCGCCCCCGACGGCGTCCGCACCGCTCTGCTCGACCCGATCGAGGACCCCGATCTGGACCCCAGCCCGGTCGCCGAGGCTCTCGCGGACCCCTCGGTGGAGATCGTGGTGCACGCCGGGCGCCAGGACGTGGCCATCCTGCGCCGCACCTGGCAGACCGACATCACGAACGTGTTCGACACCCAGGTCGCCGCCGGTTTCCTCGGCCACGGCGGGCAGATCGGCTACTCCGCACTCGTGCGCAGGGTGCTCGAGTACGACGTGGCCGGCGGCGAGGCCTTCACCCGCTGGGACCAGCGCCCGCTCACCGACCAGCAGAAGGAGTACGCGCTCGCCGACGCCGCGCACCTGCTCGAGCTCGGCGAACTTCTCGCGCGCCAGCTCGACGAGCGCGGCCGGCTGCAGTGGGCGCGCGAGGAGTGCGCCCCCGTCGAGAGCTCTAGCGACGAGCGCGACCCCGACACGGTGTTCCGCAAGCTCGGAAACGTCGACCGGCTCAAGCCGCGTGCCCGCGGCCTCGCGCGCGCACTCGTCGAGTGGCGCGACAAGGCCGCTCGCGAGGCCGACCGACCGCCGGGCTCGATCGTCCCCGACCACGCGCTGATCGAGCTCGCCCGCCGCGCGCCGGGCTCGAAGCACGACCTCGAGGCCATCCGCGGCC
>JACCYP010000005.1 GCA_013696425.1 Thermoleophilaceae bacterium | reverse complement strand
CGCAGGTCGGCCAGCGAGCCGCCGAAGTGGGTCTCCTCGGTGAGGACCGACAGCGCCGCCGCACCGCCGCGCTCGTAGGCCTCGACGATCTCGGCGACGGTCGACCCCTCGCGGATCACCCCTGCCGAGGGCGAGCGGCGCTTGTGCTCGGCGATCACCGACGTGCCCGGGGCCGACAGCGCCTCGGAGAAGGGGCGACCCTCGCCGTGGCGCGCGAGCTGCCCCTCGAGCTGGGCGAGCGGCACTTCGTGCCGGCGGCGCTCCACGCTGTCGCGCGTGGCGCGCACGATCTGCTCGAGGCGCTCGTTCACGCCGGCGCGAGCTCCTGCGTGCGGCGCACGAAGTGGTCGAGCACCTCACGCGCAGCGCCCGAGTCGATCGCTTCGGCTGCCTTTACGACGCCGGCGGCGAGCGTGTCGGCGGCGCCATACGCATAGATCGCCGCCGCCGCGTTCAGCAGCACGACGTTGCGCTCGGCGCCGGGGTTGCCCGCCACCACCTCGCGCGCGATCTCCGCGTTGCGCTCGGGGGTGCCCGCCCGCAGGTGGCTCAGCGGGAACGGCTCGACGTCGAGTTCCTCTGGGGTGATCACGTAGCTCTCGGTGTTTCCCTCTCGCACCTCGATGACACGCGTGCGACCGGCCACTGATATCTCGTCCATGCCGTCCTCGCTCGAAACTACCAATCCCCTCCGGCAGCCGAGCGCGGCCAACGCCGCGGCGATGGTGTCGTGGTGGCCGGCGTCGGACACGCCGATCACCTGAAACGCGGCGCCGGCCGGATTCGTGAGCGGGCCGAGGAAGTTGAACACCGTGCGCACCGCGAGCTCCTTGCGCACGGGCACGACGTGCTTCATCGCGGCGTGGTGGTTCTGCGCGAACATGAAACCGATCCCCACCTCTCCGATGCATGCCGCGACGGCCTCGGGTGAGAGGTCGATGCGGGCGCCGAGCGCCTCGAGCACATCCGCGGAGCCCGACCTGCCGGTGTTCGAGCGCGCGCCGTGCTTGGCCACGGTGCAGCCTGCGCCCGCGGTCACGAACGCCGCCGTGGTCGAGACGTTGAACGTCGGCCGCCCGCCGCCGGTGCCACAGGTGTCCACGAGTTCGTCGGTGCCGGCGTCGACCTTCGTCGAGAGGGCGCGCATCGTCTGTGCGAGCCCCACAAGCTCCTCAACCGTCTCGCCCTTCGTGCGCAACGCGATGAGCAGCGCCGAGGTCTGGATCTCCGACGCGCGACCCTCCATCACGGTGAGCAGCGCGTCGGCGGCCTCCTGCGTGGTGAGCGCGTCGCCGCCGGCGAGCTTGTCGATCGCCCCGGTGAGCACGGGGTCAGGCATCGGCGATGAAGTTCGCGAGCAGCCGCTTGCCGGTCTCTGTGAGCACCGACTCCGGGTGGAACTGGACGCCCTCGGCGGGCAGCTCGCGGTGGCGGATGGCCATCACGGTGTCCCCGGACCAGGCAGAGCGCTCGAGCACCTCGGGCAGTCCGGGGTCGACGATCAGCGAGTGGTAGCGGGCGGCCACGAGGGGGCTTTCCAGGCCGGCGAAGATCGTCCTGCCGTCGTGCTCGACCTCGGCCGTCTTGCCGTGGACGGGCTTCCCGCGTACCACCGTGCCACCGAAGGCCTCCGCCAGCGCCTGGTGCCCGAGGCACACACCGAGCACGGGCACGCCGGCCTCCGCGAAGAGCCGTACCGCCTCGACGGAGACGCCGGCCTCGGCGGGAGTGCAGGGACCCGGCGAGACCACCACCCGCTCGGTGCCACGCTCGAGCAGCGCGGTGGCCTCCATGGCGTCGTTGCGCACCACATCGAGCTCCGCGCCCTGCTCGCCCAGGTACTGGACGAGGTTGTAGGTGAAGGAGTCGTAGTTGTCCAGCACGAGAACGCGGGCGCCCATCAGAACCAGTCCCTCTGCGAGCACGCAACCTCGATCGCCTTGAACACCGCGCCCGCCTTCGCCTCGGTCTCGCGGACCTCGTACTCCGCCTCGGAGTCGGCCACGATCCCGCCTCCGGCCTGCGCGTGCACCCGCCCGTCCTTGATCACCGCGGTGCGGATGCAGATCGCGGTGTCGAGATCGCCCGTGTAGGAGAGGTAGCCCACGGCGCCTCCGTAGGCGCAGCGCTTCACGGGCTCGAGCTCGTCGATGATCTGCATAGCGCGGATCTTCGGCGCGCCCGACAGCGTGCCGGCCGGCAGCGAGGCGGCCAGGGCGTCCATGGGCGTCACGTCCGGGCGCAGCCCGCCCGTGACGTTCGAGACGATGTGCAGCACGTGGGAGTAGGTCTCGACGACCATCAGCTCGTCGACCTCGACGCTGCCGTACTCGCACACGCGGCCGAGGTCGTTGCGCCCCAGGTCCACGAGCATCACGTGCTCGGCGCGCTCCTTCTCGTCGGCCAGCAGCTCCTCGGCGCGGCGCATGTCCTCCTCGGTCGTGGCAGCGCGCGGGCGAGTGCCGGCGATCGGGCGCACAGATGCTTCGCGGCCCGTGACCTTCACCAGGGATTCGGGCGAGGCGCCCGCGATCTCGAAGTCCTGGAAATCGAGGAAGTACATGTAGGGGCTCGGGTTCACGGTGCGAAGCCCGCGGTAGATCGAGAAGGCGTCCACGGGGCAGTCCGCGCTCCAGCGCTGGCTCGGCACCACCTGGTAGGCGTCGCCTGCGTAGATGTACTCCTTGCAGCGCTCGACCGCGGCCTTGAAGCCCTCGGCGCCGATGTTCGACTCCCACGCGGGCGCATCCCGCTGCTCGGCTCCGGCGCGCGGCACGGGCTTCGCGAGCCGCTCGCGCACGTCGGCAATCGCCTCCACCGCGTCGGTATAGCTCTGCTCGAGCTCGCCCTCGGCGGCATCATGGCCACCTCTGGTGAACACGTTGGCGATCACCGTGACCGCGTGCGTGAAGTGATCGAACACCACCAGCACGTCGGACACCATCAGCGCGAGGTCGGGCAGCCCGAGCTCGTCCGGGTTGGGCTGGCCGACGGTCGGCTCGGCATGGCGCACCAGGTCGTAACCGAACAGGCCGACCGCGCCGCCCGCGAACGGCGGCAGACCTTCGAGCGGCGCGAGCTTGTAGCGCTCGAGCTCCTGCGCCACCGCGGCGTACGGATCGTCGAAGGCGACGTCCTCGCCGTCGCGGGTCAGGCGGCCGTCCTCGAGCCGCAGCACTGAGCGCGGCGCCACGCCCACGAAGGACCAGCGCCCGAAGCGCTGGCCCTGCTCGGCTGACTCGAGCAGGAACGACGGCCCCTCGCCGCGTAGCTTCAGGTAGGCCGAAACGGGCGTCTCGGTGTCATCGACGAAGGAGTGGCGCAGCGGCACGAGCGTGTGCTCGCGCGCGAGCGCGCGCACACGCTCGAGGTCCGGCGACACGTCGATCTCGTCAGCGGCGACGGTCATTGAGCTCGTCGAACGCGTCTTCGAGCGAGAGGTCGCGCGCGGCCATCAGCACGGCGAGGTGGTAGAGCACGTCGGCGGCCTCCTCACGCAGGCGCTGGTCGCTCTCCCCGGCCGCCGCCTGGACCACCTCGGTGGCCTCCTCCACGACCTTCTCGCCGATGAACGGCGGGTCCGCGAGGAGCTTGGCGGTGTAGGACCCGCCCGCGTCGGCGCCGCGCCGGCCGGCGATCGTGCGCTCGAGCGTGGCGAGCGCCTCACCCGGGGTCAGATCCATGTCGCCGCGGTAGAAGCAGGTGCGCTCGCCGGTGTGGCAGGCGGGGCCGGCCGGCTCGACGAGGGCGAGCAGGGCGTCGGCATCGCAGTCATAGCGCAGTGCCACGAGCTTCTGGGTGTTCCCCGACGTAGCGCCCTTGTGCCACAGCTCGGCGCGCGAGCGACTCCAGAACCACATCTCTCCCGAGTCGCGGGTGCGCGCGAGGGACTCCTCGTTCATGTAGGCGAGCGTGAGCACCTCACCGCTGCGGGCGTCCTGCACCACGCACGGCGCGAGCCCGTCGGAGTTCCACGCGATGTCCATACCGCAGAGTTTAGGTAGGGCTTCTCACTCGATTCCCAGCCGGTCGAGCAGGCCGTCGTCGCGGCGCCAGCCCTTGCGTACGCGCACATGGAGATCGAGATGGACCTTGCGGCCCTCGAGCGCCTCGATCTGCCCACGCGCCGCGGTGCCGATCGCGCGGACCATGCTCCCGCCCTTCCCGACAAGGATCCCCTTCTGCGAATCGGTCTCCGCCCACACGAGCGCCTGGATCATCAGCAGGCCGTCGTCCTCGCGCTCGGCGATGTCCTCGACCTCGACCTCCACCGCGTGCGGCAGCTCCTCGCGCGTACGGAGGAGCACCTGCTCGCGCACGAGCTCCGCGAGCCGCACGCGCTCGGACTGGTCGCTGCGGTCCTCTGCGGGGTAGAGGAACTCCCCCTCCGGCAGCAGCGCCGCGAGGTGGGTCACGAGGTCAGCCACCCCCTCCCCGGTCCTCGCGCTGATCGGGAACACCTCGCCCTCGACCCCGAGGTCGGCGGCGGCCTGCAGCGCCTCGGCGGCCTGCGGCTTGCGGAGCTTGTCGATCTTGTTCACGACGGTCACGGCGGGCACACCCGCGGAGCGGATCGCGCGGGCGATGAAGCGATCACCCGGCCCCACCGACTGCTCCCCGTTGATGAGGAAGAGCGCGGCATCGGACTCCTTCAGCTCGTGCTCCACGCGCTTCTGCATCCGCTCCGTCAAGGGGTCCCGCGGGCGCTGCACGCCAGGCAGGTCCACCAGCACGAGCTGGTGGTCCGCCGTGGTCGCGATGCCGCGCAGAGCGCGGCGCGTGGTCTGGGGCTTGTCCGAGACGATCGCCACGTGCTCGCCCACCACGCGGTTCACGAAGGTCGACTTGCCTGCGTTGGGCCGCCCGGCCAGCGCCACGAATCCCGAGCGCGTCACTGGTCGGCCACCGCCAGCCGGCGCAGTTCTCCAAGGCCTTCAGGCGGCTGATGGGCTGCTCGCCCACACAGTGGCGCGCTCGCAGCAAGGGCGACGGCCACGCCCAGCGGCATCTAGCCCGCGTCCCGAAGCGCGGCCACGACCTGATCCTGCAGGGCGAACATCTGGCCGCCGTCGGTCTCGTGGTCGTACCCACACAGGTGCAGCACGCCATGCACGGTCGCCTCGATCAGGTCGGCCGCCTCCTCGGGGCAGATCACCACGTCTCCGAGCTCGCGCGGGCCGGCGACCGGCCCCACGCCGTCGACCGGGAACGAGAGAACGTCGGTCGGCTTGTCGCGGGAGCGGTGGTTGCGGTTCAGGCGGCGGATCTCCGCCGAGCCGATCAGCGCGATCGCGACATGCCCCTCTTGCACGCCGGCGGCGTCGAGGGCCGCTATCGCGGCCGCCTCGAGCGCGTCGTCAGGAGCTTCGACGTCGAGCATCGAGTTTCGGGGCCTCGGCTTCCCGCTCGGCGTACTCGCCGTAGGCGGCCACGATCCGCTGCACGAGCTTGTGGCGCACCACGTTCTCGCCGCCGAAGCGCACGAACTCGATCCCCTCGACCTTCTCGAGGATGTCGCCGATCACCACGAGCCCGGAGCGCTGGCCCTTGTCGAGATCGATCTGGGTCACGTCGCCGGTCACGACCATCTTCGAGCCGAAGCCGAGCCGGGTCATGAACATCTTCATCTGCTCCGGCGAGGTGTTCTGGGCCTCGTCGAGGATGATGAAGGAGTCGTTGAGCGTTCTTCCCCGCATGTACGCCAGCGGGGCCACCTCGATCACGCCGCGCTCGAGGTGGTTGTTCACCTTCTCGGGCTCGAGCATGTCGTAGAGGGCGTCGAAGAGCGGGCGCAGGTAGGGGTCGACCTTCGCCATCAGGTCACCCGGCAGGAAGCCGAGGCGCTCCCCGGCCTCGACCGCCGGGCGGGTGAGCACGATCCGGTTCACCTCGCGGCGCTGGAGTGCGGCCACGGCCATCGCGACCGCGAGGAAGGACTTGCCGGTGCCGGCGGGGCCGATGCCGACCGCGATGGTGTTGTCGCGGATCGCGTCGACGTAGCGCTTCTGGTTCACGGTCTTCGGCGCGACCTTCAGGCCGCGGTGGCGCCAGACGACGTCCTCGAGGATCGCACTCGGGCTCTCGTGGCGATCGAGCGCTCCGGTGATCGCCTCGATCGTGCCGGGCGCGATCTCGTGCCCGAGCCTGATCAGCTCGGAGAGCTCCTCGACCACGGTGCGGGCCGTGGCCACCTCCGGCTCGGCGCCGTCGAGGGTGAGCACGTTGCCGCGCAGGAAGACCTCGGCCTCGAGGTGATCCTCGAGCGTGCGGACGATCGTGTCGCCGGGGCCGGCCAGCTCCTGGGCGACCTCGCCCGCGAGCTCGAGCTGGACCCTCAACCGAGCTTCTCCTTCACCGCGGCCGACACGCGCTTGCCGTCGGCGCGGCCCTTCACCTTCGGCATCACGAGGCTCATGACCTTGCCCATGTCGCGCGGGGAGTCCGCGCCCGACTCGGCCACGGCGTCGCCCACTATCTGGCCGAGCTCCTCGTCGGAGATCTGCTCCGGCAGGTAGGCGTCGATCGCCTTGGCCTCGTCCTCCTCCTGCTGGGCGAGGTCGTCGCGGCCCGCGTCGCGGTACGCGGTCGCGGCCTCCACGCGGCGCTTGCGCTCGCGCTGGAGCACGGCCACCTCGTCGTAGCCGGAGTTGTCCTTGGCCGCCTTCTGGAGCGCGTCCGCGATCAGGCGCAGCGCGCCCACCCGGTCCTTCTCGCCGGCCTTCATCGCCGTCTTCACGTCGTCCTGAATCTGCTCGAGCAGAGTCACGTGGCAAGTGTAGGCACGGGGTGGAGATACTTTCCCCCGGATGTCCCGCGAGCCGCTCGTGGCAGCCGTTCCCGGACACGCGCCCCGCGCTCACCAAGGCGCGCGAGGCGGGCCTGAAGCTCGTGATCGTGTCGAACACAGACAACGACATCATCTCCCACACCGTGCGCCAGATCGGCGTGCCCTTCGACGCGATCGTGACCGCGGAGGACGTGCACTCCTACAAGCCGGCCGACCCCCACTTCGAACGGGCACTCGAGGTCGTGGGCGTGCCGCCGGAGGAGGTGCTGCACACCGCCTTCGGCTTCAAGTACGACATCGGCCCGGCGCAGCGCCACGGCATGGGGTCGGCGTGGATCAACCGCCGCGCGGATGCCGCGCCAGGGCCAGAGCGCCCCGACCACGAATGGCGGGACCTCTGGGGCCTGGCGGAGCTCGCATCGGGCTCGGGGAGCCCGATTCCCTGACCGGCTAGCGGGCCTCCGGCGGGGTCTGCGGGACCGCCGGGTTGGCCGGATGTCCCTCGGCAGCGGACGCATCGGCGGCCGGCAATGTGCCGGCAGCTCCACCCGAGCCGTTCTCTGCTTCGACGTCCCACACCTTGTTCAGCTCCTGCTGGGCGAGATAGATGCCCACCGGGAAGAGGAACAGGAACAGGACGAACACCAGTATCGCGTTGATGCCCTGCGCCTCCGGAACCCCCGCCTGGCGCTGTGCCGCGGCGATCCGCTTCGGTGTGTTCAGCATTGTGATGATCGCCGGGATCACGACGAAGCCGCCGGGGATCAGGGCGAGCACCGACATCGTCGGATTGTCCCCCAGCTCCGGATTGCTGCGAGCCCGGCCGAGTCCGGCCAGCTCCTTGTTCGCGTAGTACCACCAGAAGATGCCGTAGATCCCGAACGTCACCACGCTCAGAAGCGCGCTGTTGACGGGGTTGCGGACCTTGACCTGGGCGTCGCCGCCCTTGACCTTCGTTTCGATTGGAGCCATGGCGTGACCCTAAAGGGCCCGGCGGCGGGATGTCAGGCCAAATCCATGGACCGGGCCCCGGCGGCACTCATACGCACGTCCAGGTCTCGCTCGTTCGACCACGGCAACGACGACTACTGGGGTGACCTCCCCTGGTGGACGGTCGACCAGAATCGCTTCCTCTGCCCCGACGCGACCTGCAACGGCGTGCAGTGGAGCGGTCTCCAGGTCAAGAAGGCGGAGAAGTCCAGGAAGTCCCAGCGCAGCCGCAGGGCTGCGCTCAGGCGCTGAGCAGCAGCGCGGCCCAGCCCTTCTCCGTGAGGCGCTCTCGCTCGACCAGCGGGGTAAAGGCGGCGGCCACCTCGTCGGCCTCGTGGTCGAGCAACCCGCTGAGCAGCAGCTCGCGCGGCGGCTCGAGGCGCTTCGCAAGCGAGAGCAGCAGCGGCCGCATCAGGTTCGCGGCCACCGTCTCGGCCTCTGGCGCGGGTCCGTGGCGGAGGTCGAAGCGCTCCACGGCGTCTAGCTCGACGCCGTTCGCGCGCGCGTTGGCGCGCGTCGCGTCGACCGCGAGCACGTCGGCGTCGTAGGCCTTCACCGGCTCATGGCCGAGCCTCGCCGCCGCAATCGCCAGCACGCCCGAGCCCGAGCCGAGATCCGCGAACGAGCCCCGCCCCCGGAGGCCGCACAGCAGCTCGAGGCAGGTCGCGGTGGTCGGGTGGGTGCCGGTGCCGAAGGCCTGGCCGGGATCGATCACGATCTCCTGCACGCCCGGCCGCACCGCGGGCTGCTCCCACGGCGGGCGCACGTAGAGGCGATCCGCGATCAGCACCGGCCGGTGGAAGCGCTTCCAGCGCTCGGCCCAGTCCTCGGCCACCGGCTCGCCGCTCACCCTCACCCGCACACCGGCCACCTCGGCCTCGCCCTCGGGCAGCGAGGGGAGTTCCCCCGGCGTTCCGTAGACCGCGTACTCGACCCACCCCTCGCCGTCCACCTGCTCGACGCCCGAGGGCGTGAGCGCGAGCAGCTCGGCCAGCACCAGCTCCGCATCCGCCGAGGGCGCGCGGATGGCCAGCCGGATCATCGTCAACGCAGCGCCCTGCGCACCTTCGCGAACAGACCTTCCTCGCGCGCATCGGCGAGGTTCTCGTCGGTGAGGGTGCCCTGGAACGCCTCGAGGGCCTCGCGCTGCTTCTGGCTCAGCTTGCGGGGGATCACCACGTTCACGATCACGCGCTGGTCACCGCGCCGCCGGCCGCGCACCGAGGGCATGCCGATTCCCTTGAGCACCTTCATCTCGCCGGGCTGGGTGCCGGCCGGGATGTCGATGTCCTCGTGCCCATCCAGCGTGGGCACGCTCACGGTGGTGCCCAGGGCGGCAGCCGGGGCCGGCACATCGACGACGGTCACGAGGTCGTTCTCGTCGCGGATGAAGCGCGGGTCCTCGGCCACCCGCACGAGCACGTAGAGGTCGCCGTTCGGGCCACCGCGCTCGCCCGCGTGCCCGCGCCCGCTCACGCGGATGCGCTGCTCGTCGGCTATGCCCGCGGGGATGTCCACGCCCAGCGTCTTCTCCTTTGTCTGCAGGCCGCGGCCGCGGCACTCGCTGCAGGGAGTGGAGATCCGCTCGCCGGTCCCCTGGCACACGTCGCAGGGCTGGGTGCGCACCATCTGGCCGAATGCGGTCCGGGCCATCGTGCGCAGCTGGCCGGCGCCGTCACAGCGCTCGCACTTCTCGATCGGCGTGCCCGGCTCCGCCCGGTTGCCGTGACAGCGCTCGCAGCGTTCGACGGCCTCGTAGCCGATCTCCATCGACACGCCGGTCGCCGCCTCGGTGAGGGGGATCTCGACCGATACGCCCACGTCGCCCCCCTGCACAGCGCCGCCGCCGAAGCCGCCGCCGAAGGGGTCGCCACCGCCGAAGAAGGCGTCGAAGATGTCGCCGAAGGAGCCGAAGGACTGGGCGTTCGATCGAAAGCCGCTCGAGCTGAGCCCCTCGTGGCCGTAGCGGTCGAAGACCGACCGGCGCTCTGAGTCGGAGAGGATCTCGTAGGCCTCGGCGGCCTCCTTGAACTTCTCCTCGGCCTCGGGATCCTCCGTGTTCACGTCCGGGTGTAGGTCGCGGGCCACGCGCCGGAAGCGCTTCTTGATCTCGTCCGCGTCGGCCTCGCGTTCGACGCCGAGCACCTCGTATGGATCGCGTTTCAAGATGAGTAGAGCTCGTCGACGAACCGGGAGAGCTCATCCGCCGCCTGGCGGACCGAGGAGATCGCCATCGCGTAGTCCATCCGCACCGGCCCGACCACGCTCACGGCGCCGAGCCGGCGTCCGGCGGTGCCGTAACCGGCGGCGACGACCGATGCGCGCTGGAGCTCGGGGCGCTCGTTCTCGCTGCCGATCGTGAGCACCACGCGCGACTCGTCGAGCGCGTGGCGCAGCACGCCGAGCAGCGCCACCCGCCGCTCGAGCATCTCCACGAGGTCGTTGATCTGGTGGAGCTCGTGGAAGCGCTCCTCGGAGAAGAGGCGCGCGGCGCCGTCGACGTAGAGGGAGTCCTCTGCCGTGTCCTCGAGGTCGAGGAACGCGGGTGCGAGCGTCGTCACGAACTCGCGCTCACGCGCCCCGAGCTCGGGGCCCGCGAGGCGCGCGTGGAGCATCCGCGCGCCCACGGCGAGGCCGCCGAGCACCTCGTTGAGGTAGCTCGACGCCCAGTTCACGAGCCCGGGGTCGATCCGCTCCTCGTAGGAGATGAGCCGCTTGGTCACGCCGCCGGTGGAGGTGATCACGACCACCATCGCCACGTTCGGCTGGAGCAGCAGCACCTCGACCCGGTGGATGGTCGTCGAGGCGATCGGCGGGGCGGTGACGATCGCCAGGAGGTTCGTGATCTGGGAGAGCTGCTCGGAGGGCGCGCGCACCGCGTCGTCGACCTCGCGGCGCATCACGTCGAGCTCGATCCCCGGGCCGCGTACGGCGGGGAGGCCGGCCTCCATGAGGTGATCGGCGTACCAGCGGTAGCCGCCGTCGGTGGGCACGCGCCCGGCCGAGGTGTGCGGGTGCTGGAGCAGGCCGAGCTCCTCGAGGCGCGCGAGCTCCACGCGGACGGTCGAGGGACCCCACGGCACGTCCTCGGCGTCCGCGATGCGCTTGGACGCCACGGGCTGGCCGGTCTCGACGTGACCGGCGACCACGCGCAGCAGCAACTGGGCCTGTCGCTCGGAGAGCTCGGACATCAACGGTCCGCCGGCAGCAGCTCGAAGGCGGGCTCACCCGAGAGCGGGGCCACGCGCCGGAAGTGGCCCTCGTCGAGCGTCGCGACCCGAGTCGTGCCCATCCTGCCCGCGAGCGCGACCAGCGACGCATCGGTGAGCCCGATGCCGAGGGAGTCGTGCTCTGCCGCGATCGCCAGCGACTCGGCCAGGGCATCGCCCCACCACTCCACCTGGTAGGCGCCGGCGGCCAGGTCGGCACGCAACGCGGTGGCGGCGGGCGCGCCGCCCATCCGCGCGACGAGGTGATCCATCTCCGCCACCGCGAGCGGCGATGTCACGAGGTCCTCCTCGGAACCCTCGATCAGGTCGCGCACTGCGTCGTGCGATTCATCGCCACGGTTCATGAAAGCGACCACCGCGGAGGTGTCGATGACGATCATCTCTCGCCGAAGCCGCTGTCGGCGAGATAGCGGTCGGTGGCCGCGCCGAGGTCGGCGGGCCCGGCGAACACGCCCGAGGCCGCCGGTCGCGGCCTGCCCGCCGCGGTGACGCTCTCGGAGAGCGTGCGCCGGATCAGCTCCGCCTTGGTGATCGAGCGCCCGGCCGCGAGCCGCGCGAGCGCGCGGTCGACCTCGGGCTCGAGATAGAGGCTGATCTTCTTCACATCACGGATGGTACCACCCACCACCCGTAGCCACTCCGAGCCTCAGACGGGCTCCAGCTCGGCCTCGGCGTTGCGGATGATCCCGTTGCCGTTCTGCTCGGCGACCGTGTCGACCACGATTCGGCCCTTGCGCTCCTCCTTGACCGTGCCGGTCACGGTGATCTCCTGCTCGGGGAAGCCCATGCCGCGGAACTGGACCGCGAGGCGCTTCAGCGACCGTGGGTCCCCCCCGGCCGCCGCCGTGTTCGCGCGGGCCACCTGGGCCATCGAGTAGAGGCCGTGGAGGATGCAGCCGGGCAGGCCGACGTTCTTCGCGAACTCCTCGTCCACGTGGATCGGGTTCGGATCGCCCGAAGCCTCCGCGTAGCGCTTGGTCAGGCCCGCGTCAGGGGTGATCTTCACCTCTGGGATCGAATCTCCGGTCTGCATCAGACTCCCCTCACGATGTTGGTCCAGGTCGCGCGCACGACCTCGTCGCCGTCCTGGTTCTTCGAGACGGACTCGAACACGAAGAAGCCCTTGCCGTCCTTCTCGTAGACCTCGGCGAGCGTCGCCTGCGTGGTGATCGTGTCACCCGCGCAGACCGGCTCGGCCCATACGAACTCCTGCCCGCCGTGGACCATCCGCGGCAGCATGTCCCCGATCGCGTCCCAGATCGCAGGGCCCATCGCGGGGGCGGAGTAGACGACGACGAACATGGGCGGCGCGACGACGTCCTTGAAGCCGGCGGCCTTCGCGGCCTCGGCGTCCCTGTGGACCGGGTTCTCTTCGTGAACGGCGTCGGCGTACTGGCTGATCCGGGCGGCCTCGACCTCGAACTCCGCGGCGTCGTAGGTCGTGCCCTGCTTGGAAGTGTCGATCGGCATGGCGGGCAGGTTAGTCATGTCCGTGCACGCACCGGCGATTGCGCCAAGTCCTCGCCGAGGCTGATCCGCCTGCCGCGGGGGCGACGCAAGGAAGGGAAACCCCCAAGGAGGACTGATGAACGACATCCCGAGCGCCGTGTTCGCCTCGATCGACGAGGAGTTCGCTGACAAGCCGGCGGCCACGCGCCGCCAGATGGTTGCGGGCGCCGCGGGCGTGATCGGCAGCATGGGCCTGATGGGCCTCGCGCCGTCGATCGCCTCAGCGAGCCACGACACCGATAACCAGGACATCCTGAACATCGCCGCCACTGCGGAGGTGCTGGCGACGATCGTCAACACCGTCGGTCCGGAGAAGCTCGGCTCGAACCTCGACCCGATCACGCTCCAGAACATCCAGGCGGCCGCGCGGGAGGAGCTGATCCACTACGACGTACTCGTGTCGAGCGACGTCGGAGGCAAGGCCGCGACCAAGCGGATCTGGATCCCGGACTCGGTGTTCGCCTCGAAGGAGTCGCTGCTGAAGACGCTCGTCACGGGCGATCAGATCTTCATCAACGCCTACCTGATCGGCACCACGTCGTTCGGCAACGACGGCAACGGCCGGCTCGCGCGCATCACCGCCGAGTTCATGGGCGTCGAGGCCGTGCACCGCGCGCTGGCGCTCCAGTCGCTCGGCGTGCTCGGCAACGACCGCGTGTTCATGAAGTACTCGACCGGAGAGGAGAACCCGAACGACGCGTTCTTCAAGAAGCCGGGGTTCCGCAAGATCACGACCGCCGTCGACTACCTGAAGATGGCCGGCTTCGGGTTCGGCGAGGCAGGCCAGGGGCCGGGCGCGTTCTACGAGTTCGACCAGGTGCGCCAGCGCACCCCGAACCCCTCGACGCTCACTCAGCGCACCCCCCGCTAGCGGACGGCGGGCAGCTCGGGCGCCGACGGCTCACGCGGAGCCGTCGGCGCCATCGAGCTCGAGCACGGAGAGGAAGGCCTCCTGGGGCACCTCGATGCGGCCGACCTGCTTCATCCGCTTCTTGCCCTCCTTCTG
>JACCYP010000002.1 GCA_013696425.1 Thermoleophilaceae bacterium | reverse complement strand
CAAGACGGTCTCCGAGGCGGCCCATCCCGACGCCAACATCATCTTCGGCGCCATGGTCGACGAGAAGATCCAGAACGAGGTGTGGGTGACCGTCGTGGCCACGGGCTACGGCGAGCGTCCGCGCCTGCGCGAGGACCGCGGCCGCACCGGCGATACGCGCCGCGAGTCGCCGCGCCGTGAATCGCGCCGCGAGCCGGCGGCGGTAGCCGCCCGCGAGGCGGACCGCGAGCCGCGCATCGTGCGGGCGAACCGCAGCGGGCTCGGGGACTTGGAAGTCCCCGAGTTCCTTCCGCGCGGCTAGCCTGAGTCACATATGAGGGGCGTCGTCGCCGCGGGTCACCCGCTCACCGCCGAGGCGGGCGCCGATGCGCTCCGCAGAGGCGGTAACGCCGTGGATGCGGCGTGCGCCGCGATGCTCATGAGCTGGGTCACCGAGTCACCGCTCACCGGCCCCGGAGCGGGCGGGTTCATGCTCGTCCACACCGCCGCGGGCGCGGACCACCTGCTCGACTTCTTCGTGGCCGCGCCCGGGAAGGGGCTCACCGCGGGCAAGCGCGCCAAGCTCACGCCCATCGACATCCACTTCTCCGACGAGGTGGTGCAGGTCTTCAACGTCGGGCCGTCCTCGAACGGCGTGCCGGGGACCCCGCTCGGAGTGGCCGAGGCCCTCGAGCGTTTCGGGACACTTTCCCTGCAGGAGCTGACAGCCGAGCCCGCCCGCGCCGCGCGCGCGGGCGTCGAGCTGAACGTGGGCCAGGGCCACCTGCACCGGATCCTCGCGCCGATCTTCGAGTCGACTGCCGAAGGTCGGGCCATCTATGAGCCGGACGGCCGCCCCCTCGCCCGCGGGGAGACCATCCGCCAGCCCGAGCTCGGTGATCTGCTGGACCGCCTGGGCAACGAGGGGCCGGGGTTCGTGTACCGCGGCGAGACCGCCGAGCGGCTCGCCGACTGGGTGCTCGAGCGCGGGGGAATGCTGACGCGGGAGGATCTCGCCGCGTACGAGGTGATCGAGCGCGAGCCCGCCCGCGCCCGCTATCACGGCCGCGAGATCCTCACGAACCCGCCGCCCTCGAGCGGGGGCATCCTGATCGCCTACGCGCTCGACCTCCTGGAGCGACTCGGGGACCAGGGCGAGCGCTACATGAAGGCCATCGTCCACGCCATGGACGCCGCGAACCACGCGCGCACGCCCGAGTTCACCGCGGGCCTCAAGGCGGAGGGGTACATGGAGACCTTCCTGGCCGCCGAATCGCTGCAGGCGAAGGCCTCCGAGGTGAGCTCGCGGCTCGGCTCGACCACGCACCTGAGCGCGCTCGACGAGGAGGGCAACTGCGCGAGCGTCACCTGCTCGAACGGATCGGGCTCGGCGGTGATCGTGCCGGGCACCGGGGTGCACCTGAACAACATGCTCGGCGAGGAGGACCTGAACCCGGGCGGGTTCCACCTCCACACGCCCGGCATACGCGTGCCGAGCATGATGGCCCCGACGGTGGTGCTGAAGGACGGTGAGTGTGAGGTCGCGCTCGGCTCGGCCGGCTCGAACCGGATCCGATCAGCGGTGCTGCAGACCGCGCTCAACGTGATCGACGGCGAGCTCGACGCCCAGGCGGCGGTCGACCGCCATCGCATCCACGCGGAGGGCGGGACGGTCGATACCGAGCCCGGGACCGAGGACTGGCTGCTCGAGGAGCTGGAGGCCGAGGGCTGGCGGGTGCAGCGCTGGCGCGAGCGGGATCTCTACTTCGGTGGGGTCCAGGCGGTGGCCAGGGACGGGGCGACCGGTGCGCTCACCGGCGGCGGAGACCCCCGGCGCGGCGGCGCGAGCGTAGGCGTCGGCTGAAAGTGTCGGAAATATCGCGCCCGCTTTTCGCCCCTATGTCGAGGCCCGCACGATCGTGAACTCATAGCCCGCGCGGTCGAGCGCGTGGCCTTCGTCAGCGCACCAGGCCGCCAGGTCCACGGGGGCTTCGGGGTCATCGGCCAGGACGACGAGTGTGCCCCCGGGGGCGACCTCGGCCATCCGCGCCTTCGCCATGGCCAGCGGCAGGGGGCAGGAGAGGCCGCGGGCGTCGACCGTGGTAACCATGCCGCCATTGTGAAGAAGTGCCTGCTCCTCCCACTCGTGCTGCTCGCCGCCTGCGGCGGCGGCTCCGGCGACACGCTCGCGATCGATATCGAGGGCGGACCCCGTAACGAGAAGTACGCCATCCGCGTCACGGGCGACGGCCGCGCGAGCTGCGACGGCAACGAGCTCCAGGCGCTCCTGAGCCAGCAGGTGATCACCTCGCGGGAGATCGAGCGCGGCGTGCGCGAGTTCGCGGTCGATGCCCGCTCCTTCATTACCGCCGAGCCCGGCAGGCGCTCCTACACGCTGCGCACCACCGACGGCACGGTCCGCTGGACCGAGGGTGCTCCGGGCCTGCCCGCAGTGCTGCCGAAGGCCCAGAGGCTCGGATTCCAGCTGGAACGCACGCTCTGCCGCGGCGAGCCGGCGCCGAAGGCGCTCTAGGAGGCTCGCGCCTTCGGCGCTCGTTGAACTGCGGGTAATAAAGGGGGAGGGCTGGAAGCGTTTCGGAGTTTTCGCAAGGCGCCGTGGGTCATTTGTGGTTGCTATAGCGACCAGTTCTGACCCACACCCCGTTCCGCTGGCGCGTAGCCGCTACGCCTCGCGCGCCACCGCCACCTCCCGGCCCACCCCTTATTGCTCGCTGTTTGAGACGAGCGGCGAAGCCGCGAGCCGCTTAGAACCGGACCTTCCCGTTCGAGCGCGCGCGCTCGCCGGCCTTCTCCATGTAGTCGAGGCGCTTCATCGTCTGGGCGAAGAGGTCGGCCACCATCCGCATTCGGTCGTCCTCACTGCGCAGTTCGAGCAGCGCCTGCTTGGAGTCGGAGGCGAAGTCGATCGTCGCCGCCATCCCGTAGGCGTCGAGCGCGGTGATCTCGCCCGCCGAGGGGCGCGCGTCGGTCACGCGCTCGACCAGGTCGGCGTAGCTCTCGCGCGCCTCGGCGGCCGCCTCCTCGTCGCCGTCGGCGTCCTCTTCGTCGTCGAGGAACTCGACCTCGCCGGCGGGATAGGCGAGGTCGTCGATCCGCTTCAGGAGCCGGAATGCATGCCCGCCCTGGACGAGGATGTTCGAGCGCCCATCCTCCATCTGCTCCATCACCTGGGTCACGTCGGCGGTGCAGCCGATGTCTCGCAGCCCGTCGTCCGCGAGCCACAGGATCCCGAATGGCCGGTTCTCCTCGAGGCACTCCCCGATCATGGTCCTGTAGCGCTCCTCGAAGATGTGCAGCGGCACCACCTCGGTGGGCAGCAGAACGAGGCCGAGCGGGAACAACGGAAAGCTCTTTTGAACCTCCCCCATGGGGCGACCTAGGCTACAGCGGGTGCCATTACGCCCAGCACTGGGGGATGTCTCGCCCTACAGGCCGCAGAAACCGATCCGCCAGCTCCAGGAGGAGCTCGGCCTCGACCGGATCGTGAAGCTCGCCTCGAACGAGGGTGCCTTCGGTCCCCTGCCTGCGGCGGTGGCGGCCTTCGAGGCGACGGCGGGCGAGCTGAACCGCTACCCCGACGGTGGCGGGACGATGCTCCGGGAGGCGCTCGCCGAGCGCCACGGCGTGGCGCTCGAACAGGTGGTGCTCGGCAACGGCGCCGACGAGCTGATCCGCTTCTGCGCACACGCCGTGCTCGACCCCGGCGAGCGGGCCGCATTTCCGTGGCCCTCCTTCCCGAGTTATGTGGCGGCCGTGACCGTGGCGAACGCGGAGGCGGTGCGCGTGCCGCTGCTCGAGGGACTGCAGCCCGATATCGAGGCGCTTGCCGCGAGCGGCGCGAAGCTGCTCTACCTCGCAAATCCGAACAACCCCACAGGGCAGGTGGCCGACTTCACCGCGCTGGTGGGCGATGGGCGCCTCGTGGTGCTCGACGAGGCCTATGCCGAATTCGCCGACCCCGAGCCCGACGGGATCGGGCTGATTCGTGCCGGCGCGCCGAACCTCGCCGTGCTGCGCACGTTCTCGAAGGTCTACGGGCTGGCGGCGCTGCGGATCGGCTACGCCGTTGCCTCGCCCGACATCGCCGATGCTCTTGACCGCGTCCGGCCGATCTTCAACGCGAACCAGCCGGCCCAGGAGGCCGCCCTCGCGTCGCTGCACGAGCAGCATGCGGTGGGCGGGCGGATCGAGCATGTCCGGGGGGCGCGGGAGCAGATCCGCACCGCGCTCACCGACGCCGGCCTGGACGCCCGGCCCTCCCAGGCCAACTTCGTTTACGCCGAGGTGCCCGGCGGCGACGGGCCCGCGCTGGCGCGGGCGCTGCTCCAGGAGGGCGTGGCGATCCGCGCTCTGGACGGCTTCGGGGCGCCTCAGGCGGTCAGGGTGACCGTCGGCACCGACGAGGAGAACGGCGCGTTCGCGCAAGCCCTCGCCCGCGTCGCGGGCCGCGAAGGCGGGTAAGCGCAGCCGTGGGGCCGAAGACCAACCCCCGGATCGTCGTGCTCGAGCACGTTCTGATCGCGACCGCCGCGGGCCTGATCGCGTGGGGCCTGCGGGCGCTCTCGCCGCCGGTCCCCACTCTGGCGGTGTTCGTCTTCGTGCTCACCTTCGCAATCCTCACGCTCATGCACGAGCGCTACGAGCGCGCGCTCATCGTCCTGCGCGAGGCGGCCCGCACCGACCCGCTCACCGGCCTGCTGAACCGGCGCGGGCTCGACCGCGTGTTCCGGCGCGAGCTCGCGCGGGCGCGGCGCTCCGGTGAACCGCTCGCGGTGCTCCTCGGCGACATCGACCACTTCAAGCAGGTGAACGACACCTTCGGCCACGCCGCTGGCGACGAGACCCTGAAGGTCGTGGCGGGCGCGCTCGAGCGCGGCGTGCGCGAGGTGGACGTGGTGGCCCGGTTCGGCGGCGAGGAGTTCGCCGTCCTGTTGCCGGGACAGGACGAGCGCGGCGCCTACGACCTTGCCGAGCGTCTGCGTACTGAGGTGGCCGACGCTTCCAAGAACGGCTCCGAGACGGTCACGATCTCCTTCGGGATCGCAGCGTTCCCGCTGCATGCCGGCACGGCCTCGGGTCTCCTCTCGGCGGCCGACGCCGCCCTCTACCACGGCGCCAAGCGCCTCGGCCGCAACGCCGCCGCAGTCTATGACGCCGCCACCACCGAGATGCTCTCCGCCGGCGACGAGCTGTCGGGCGAGCTCGCCACCGCGATTGCGATCGCCGAGCAGATCGACGCCCGGGATACCGGGTCGATGGAGCACTCGCGCCGGGTTGGCCGCATCGCCGAGCGCCTGGCCGAGGAGCTCGGGCTCGCCGAGCACGAGCAGGAGCGGCTGCGCCTGGCGGGGCGCGTGCACGACGTCGGCAAGATCGCGGTGCCCGAAGAGGTGCGCCAGAAGTCCGGCCCGCTCGACGAAGCCGAGTGGGAGCAGATGCGTGAACACCCCGAAACGCGGTGGGAAGCTGCTGGAGGGTGAGGGACTCGACGACATCCGCGAACTCGTGGAGACCCACCACGAACGCCTCGACGGGTCGGGCTACCCCGCCAGGACCGATGCCGGCGATCTCGATCTCGAGTCGCGGATCCTGGCCGTGGCGGAGGCCTTCGGCGGGATGGTGGAGGAGGGTCCCAGCGGGTGCCGCTCCGCCGAGGAGGCCATCGCCGAGCTGCGCACGGAGAGCGGCCGGCTCGATCCACGCGTGCTCGACGCCCTCGCACGAATCGTCTGATCGCCGCCGTTCCGGCCCGCGTAGTCCGGTCATGAGCACCGCCCTCGTCTGGTTCCGGCGCGACCTGCGCCTGCGCGACAACCCCGCGCTGCGGGCCGCGCTCGGCACCGCCGATCAGGTCGTGCCCGTCTTCTGCTTCGACGACCGCGTGCTGCACGGGCGCCACGAGTCCGGCCCCCGCACGCAGTTCCTGCTCGAGTGCCTGGCCGAGCTGGCGGAGGACCTCCGGGAGCGGGGCGCCAACCTCGTGATCCGCCACGGGCGGCCGGAGCGCGAGCTGGTGGAGCTCGCCCGCGAGGCGAAGGCCGAGCACGTCCACTACGCCCGCGATGTGTCGCCCTACGCGCGGGAGCGCGGCGAGCGGGTGAGCGCCGCCCTGGCGGAGGCCGGAGTCGAGGAGCACGCCCACCCCGGCGTCGCGGCCGTCGAGCAGCTCGGTGAGATCCGCACCCAGGCCGGTCGGCCCTACACGGTGTTCTCGCCCTTCCACCGCAACTGGCTGGAGCAGCCCCGGCGCGAGGTGATCGGCGCGCCGCGCTCGATCCCGTTCCCGTCGAGCCTCGCCACCGGCCGGCTGCCGTCGCTCGCGGGGCTGGCCTTGAAAGCCGAGGTGAGCGACCCCGCGAGGGGCGGCGAGAAGGAGGCCCAGCGCCGGCTGGCGGCGTGGGTGCGCGGGCCCGTGTCCGATTACGCCGACAACCACGACGCG
>JACCYP010000343.1 GCA_013696425.1 Thermoleophilaceae bacterium | reverse complement strand
GCCTGTGGGCGTCGGCATCGGCGACGGCTGCTCGCGGCGGCCGGTCCCGGCCATCGTGACCCGCGCCGAGGGCCAGCTCGTGCAGCAGATAGACGGCCGCCCCGCCGTCGAGGTGTATCTGGAGCGCCTCGGTGTCGCCGAGACCGATGTGGAGGACTTCCACGCCTTCGCGGTGGAGCACCCGTTGGCGCAGCCGGAGCTCTCCGGAGACGTTCGCCTGCGCCACGTGCGCGATCGCGACGAGGACGGTGCACTCGTCATGGCCACCCACATACCCGCCAATGCCGCGGTGCAGTTCACCGACCAGTCGCCGCTCGCCATCGTCCGCAGCGCGTGGAATGCGGTCGAGGGGGCGCTCGCCCCGCTTGCCGGGGAGCCGGCGCGCGCCGCGCTTGCATTCGACTGCGGCGGCCGCCGCAGCGCACTCGGAGACGCTCTTCCCCAGGAGGCGGACGCGATTCGCAGTTCGTTCGGGCCGGAGCCCCCTCCGGTCGCGGGGCTGTTCACACACGGCGAGGTGGGCCGCGTGCGCGGGGCGAAAGGAGACCGCAACCATGCCCTCGTGGTCGTTGCCTTCGCCTGACGCCGCCGAGGACCTCGAGGCGATGAACCGCCGCTTCGTGGAGGCCTCCCGGCGCGCCGAGATCATCGCGCTCGTCAACTCCGCGAAGGACGCCGAGGGCCTCTGCCGCAGTGTCACCGGCGAGCTGTGCGAGGCGTTCGAGGCCGAGCTCGCGTTCGTGATCGTCGAGCGCGCCGGCGGGGCCCCGCCCGAGGTGCCGGGCGCACACGGGCTCTCCGGCGAGGACATCGGCCGGCTGCTGCACGACCGCCAGGCGATCGGCGCGCTCGGCTCGCCCGGGCCGTGCGTGCTGACGGGAGAGGACCTGTTCGGCCTCGGCGCCCGCCGCGCCGTGCTCGCGCCCTTCGCGAGTGCGTCCGGAAACCACGCCGTCTGCGGGGTGGCACGCCTGTACGACTCCGACTGGGACGCCGCCGAGCTGGCGCTGCTCGAGGCCGTGACCGAGAGTATCGGTCACGCGCTCGACCGGGGATGGCTCGGCGAGGAGCGCGACCGCCAGGCCGCCCAGCAGGCTGCACTGGCGCGCAGCGCGAAGGCCCTGGGGGTCTCGCTCGAGCTCGACGAGGTGCTCGAGACGATCTGCGCCGAGGCATCCAGGGCGCTCAGTGCCGACACCGTGATCGTCTACTTCGAGCGTGAGGGCGAGCTCGAGGCGGTCGCCGCCCACGGGATGCCGGAAGACTTCGTGGGCTTCAGGCGCGCGGTCGGCGAGGGACTTTCCGGGCGGGCGGTGCGGACCGGTCAGCCGCAGCTCTCCAACGTCTACCAGGAGGAGGGCTACGCGCCCCGCTCGACCGCGGCCCTGCGAGGCGTGCGCTCCGCGGTGTCGGCGCCGCTTCGCCGCGGCGACGCCGTCGACGGCGCGATCTCGGTCGGGTTCCTCGGTTCGCGCTGGGTCACGCCGGCCGAGACGGAGCTGCTTGCGGCGTTCGCGGAGCTCGCCGGCCTAGCCTGCCGTAATGCGGGTGAGCACGCCGTCGTACAGCGCGCGGCGATGCACGACTCGCTCACCGGCTGCCTGAACCACGCGGCGTTCCAGTCGCGCCTGCGCACCGAGATCTCACGCGCCGAACGTGGCGGCGCCCCCTTCAGCCTCGTGCTGTTCGACCTGGACAACTTCAAGGGTGTGAACGAGCGCTTCGGCCATCTGAGCGGCGACACGGTCCTGCGTACCGTGGCGGAGCTCCTCCGCGGCTCGCTGCGCCCCTACGACGAGCTCGCCCGCTTCGGCGGCGACGAGTTCGCGCTGCTGCTGCCCGACAGCGACGTGGATGGCGCGATGGCCGCGGTTGAGCGGGCCGTGGCCAGCCTCACCGGCGCGCGCCTGCCCGATGGCACGAGCGTCACGGCCCGCGGCGGCGTTGCCCAGTGGCGCCCGGGGGAGCAGGCGACGGTGTTGATCGAACGCGCGGACGACGCCCTGCGCGCCGCAAAGCGCGAGCACGGCGGCAGCGTGCGCCGCGCCGAGGCTGCCCAGGGCGAGGAGCTCTACGCGGT
>JACCYP010000290.1 GCA_013696425.1 Thermoleophilaceae bacterium | reverse complement strand
GCGCAGCACCACGAGCCCCGGGGCGGCGCCGGCCCACACGGCCACCGCCACCTCGGCGCCGCTCGGCGACATCGACACCACCTCGATCCGCTGCTCGGCCTCGGGCAGGCCGTTCTTCGACGCGGCGACGAGCAGCTCGCGCGTCGAGATGAGCCGGGTGAAGAGGCCGGTCGCGGGGTTCGCCGCGAGCACGTCGCCGTTGCCGATGCCGGCGAGGCCGCGCTGGGTGAGCGTCTCGTGCAGCGTCGGCGAGGCCACGAACCCGAGCAGCGGAGGAAGGCCGACGGCGGTCACCAGCGTGGCGAACGCGGGCTCGCGGGCGCGGGTGGACCCATAGAGCAGCGTGCGCCCGTCCGGCGTGAGTGCGGCGCCCTCCGTGAAGCCGTCGTCGCGTGTGACGCGCGAGACCTTCCCCGAGGTCATGTCGATCCGCCACACGCTCGCATTCAGCAATCCGGCGGCGCGGTCGGAGAGGAACACGAGCGCCTGGCCGTCGGGCGTGAAGCCCTCGGTCTCATACCAGGCGAGGCCGCGGCTGAGCTTGCCGGAATCGGTCTCCTGGCGCGGGTCGAAGGGCAGCAGCACCCGCGGCGAGCCGAGGGCGCCGTTGGCCCAGTCCGCGACGACGATGCGGTGCACGAAGCGGTCGAGCAGGGTGAACGCCACCCGCGTGCCGTCGGGCGAGAACGACGCCGCGCGCGGCACCCCCGCCACGTCCGGCAGTAGACGCGTCTGGCCCGAGCCGTCGGTCTTCACCGCGAAGAGCGCCGGCTCCGCCGCCACCGAGTCCTTGAAGAATTCGCCCGGCGTGCCCGGGTCGGTGCCGGCCGCCAGCAGCACGCTGCCGTCGGGATGCCACGCTCGCGGGCCGATCGTGAAGCCGGGCGGAGCAACCAGCGTGGCTGCGCCGCCGGCGCGCGGGCGGATCTCGACGCCGCGCGAGGTCTGGCACGCGATGCGGGTGCCGTCGGGCGAGAACGACGCGAGGGAGCAGTCGCCGATCAGGTCGGCCGGGAGCCAGCGGTCCTCGGCGGAGAGGCAGTCCAGATTGGGGCCGCCCGGCTTGCGGCGCAACGCCTGGGCGAGCTCGGGCAGGGGCAACGTGGCGGCCGCTGCGAGCAGCGCGCCCCTGGTCACAGCCTCCCTGCGAGTCAGCCCGCCCACTTGCGCGGTCACACTACATTGCGCCGTGGCCGCGCGAGTCATGTACCTCCACTCCTCCGCCGGCGCCTACGGGGCCGACCTGCAGCTGCTCGCGATGGTGCGCGGTGTCGATCACGGGGGTATGAACCCGGTGATCGTGCTGCCGGAGCGGGGGACGCTTGCCCGCCCTCTCGAGCAGACGGGCGCCGAGGTGATCGTGCGGCCACTCGCGATTCTGCGCCGGGGCCTGATGAACCCGCGCGGACTCGCGTCGATCGCAGGGCGCATGGTGGCCGACCGACAGGCGCTCACGGTGATCGCCCAGGAACGCGCGGTGGGCCTGGCGCACCTCAACACCTCGGTGATCGTGAGCCCGCCCCACGGCGTGCCGCGCGTGACCCACGTGCGCGAGATCTACGAGGGTGTGCGCGGCTTTGGGCCGTGGCGCAAGCGGATCGAGGGCTCCGCCGAGATCGTGTGCGTGTCCGACGCCGTGCAGACACAGTTCGACCGCGGCGTGGTGGTGCACGACGGGCTCGCCCGCACCCCGGAGCCCGTCGCGCGCGCGCAGGCGCGCGAGGAGCTCCGCCTGCCGCCAGAGGGCTTCGTGGTGGCGCTGCTCGGCCGGATCAGCGCGTGGAAGGGGCAGGATGTGCTGGCCCGCGCTCTGGAGCACGCCCCGGGCGTGACCGCCATCGTCGCCGGAGACTCATGGCCCGGCGAGGAATCGGCCGAGGAGGAGCTGCGCGCCCTGGCCGCTCCGCTCGGCGAGCGCTTCCGGCTGCTCGGCTTCCGCGACGACGTGGACGTCGTGCTCGGCGCGGCGGACGCCGTCGCGGTGCCCTCGACGCGGCCCGATCCGTTCCCGAACTCAGCGCTCGAGGCGGCGTTCGCGGGGCTGCCGGTGGTGGCCGCCGCACACGGCGGGCTGCCGGAGATCGTGCGCGACGGCCATACAGGCCTGCTCGTCCCGCCAGGCGATGCGCGGGCGCTGGCCGCGGCGCTTCAGTCGCTCACCTCCGATCCCGCGCGCACGCGCGCGATGGGCGAGGAGGCGCGCGCCTCCGCCAGCGGCCGCTTCGGCCCGGAGCGGATGTGCGCGCAGATCGCGGCGATCCACGGGCGCGTCATGCGCTAGGTGAGGCTCGCGCCTTCGGCGCTCTGGAAACTGCGGCCAATAACGGGGAGGGCCGAACGGCTGCTGCAATGCGCAAGGCGTAGCGGCTACGCGCCAGCCACGGCGGCGCGTTTGCAGTTATGCCCTCCCTCGGTGCGTAACTGCAAGCGGGTGGCGTGGCGTGTAGCCGCTAGGCCTCGCGCTGCCACAGCGCCCGGACCGTCACCCTCATTGCTCGCTGTTCAGACGAGCGGCGCGCCGCGAGGAGCCTTCATCCGCTCACGACGACCGCGCCGACGACGGCCGCCCCAGCGATCGCGGCGGCCAGCAGCATCACTGCGGCGCGCGGGAGCTTCACGCGTTCGGGCAGCTCGAACAGCACGAACGCCGTGAGCGCGCCGCCTATCAGCCCGCCCACGTGACCCCCGATCGAGATCGACGGCACGGTGAAGGTGATCAGCAGGTTGAGCCCGATCCACAACCCGAGCCCCGACTCCATCGCCGACATTCCGCGCCGGCGCATGACGATCACCGCGGCGCCCATCAGCCCGAAGATCGCGCCGGAGGCACCGACCGTCGGGCGGGTGGGCTCGAGGAGCAGCGCGCCGAACGACCCCGCCAGCAGCGACACGAAGTAGATGATCCCGAAGCGCAGGCGGCCGATGGCGGGCTCGAGCAGGCTCCCCAGCACCCACAGCGAGAACATGTTGAAGAAGAGGTGGAACATGCCCGCGTGCAGGAAGCCGGCGGTGATGAGGCGCCAGTAATCGCCGTCGGCGATCGCGAAGCGCGACACGGAGCCGTCGTTCAAGAGCGACGAGCCGATCGACCCGCCGGACGCGCTCGCGCCGCCGACGAATCCGGCGAGCGCGACGATCACGTTCAGCGCGATCAGCGCGTAGGTCACGACTGGATCTCCGCCGGAGAACGCGGACTGTGCGGTCTTGATCGGCGTCTTCTGCTGCGCGCACTCCGGGCAGCGCATCCCAACCGAGGTCGAGGTCATGCAATCCGGGCAGATCGGCCGCGAGCAGTTCGAGCAGGCGACGCCGGTCTCGCGCCCGGGATGGCGGTAACAGGTCTGTACGGCGGTCTCCACGACCTAGAGGCTAGGAGGTCCCCCCAGGGGACTTCAGGTCTTGACGGTGACCAGCGGCCCGGGCGGGCTGGGGGCCTTCACTCCGGGCGCGCGCTCGCGCGTGACCATCACCTGCTCGACGCCCTCGAGCCCCTCGGGCAGCGCGGCCACGCCGGTGCCGTCGGCGTCCACGGTGAAGGTGCCCACCGGTGTATTGCGGCTGCCGTTGGAGTACCAGACCTCATAGAGGTATCCCTTGGCGAGCTTGGGCATGCCGTTCACGCGCAGGGTGGCGTCGCCCTCGCCCTCGGGGATCACGAGCGTCGCGGTGCCGTTCGGGCTCCGCGCGGCGTCGACCTGGCCGGCGACGGTCCGTACGTTGCCAGCGTCGTCCTCGCTGGTGAGCACGGATCCGGCGTAGCCGGCGAGCACACCGACCGCCAGCAGGAACGCGGCGCTCACCCATGCCATCGCCGGGCGGATGCGTGGAAGATCGATGCGCGGAAGGCGGATCGGGAAGCGACGCACGGCCGTGACGGGCGCCTCGGCCCGCACCGCGTCCATCAGCGAAGCCTTGAGCGAGCCGGGGGCCACGACCTGGGGCACGGCTCGCGCGAGCGCATCGGCCGACACGCGCAGGCGCTCGAGCTCGTCGCGGCAGTCGGCACAGCCCATCACGTGCTTCTCGAAGGCCGTGGCCTCGAGTTCGGGCAGGGCGCCGAGCAGGTAGGCGCCGACGTTGTCCTGGTGCTCTTCGTGACCGCGGGGCATCAGGCCACCGCCTCCTCGCCGAGCGAACGTCGCATCTTCGCCAGGCCCAGTCGCATCCGGCCCTTGACCGTACCCACAGGTGCGTCGAGCATGTCGGCGATCTGGGTGTGTGTGAAGCCGCCGTAGTAGGCGAGCTCGACCACGCGCAGCTGGTCGTCGGGAAGCTCCTTGAGTGCGGCGCGCACCGTGCGCGTCTCCTCGCGGCGGGCGGCCTCGACGTCGGTGAGCTCGCGCGCCTCGTGGCGCTCCTCGATGCCCTCGGAGCTCGCGCGGCGGCGATCGTGCACGAGGTTGCGCCGCAGGGCGTCGATCGCACGGTGGTGGACGATGCCGAGGATCCAGGTCCGCACGCTGCCGCGCTCGCCGCGGTAGCGCTCGCGGCTGCGCCAGATCGAGAGGAAGGCGTCCTGGACGATGTCCTCGGCGGTGACGCGGTTGCCGGCCATGCGGTAGGCGAGTGAGAAGGAGGGACCGCCGTGACGGTCGTAGAGCACCTCGAAGGCGCGCGCGTCGCCTTCCTGGACGGCGTGCATCACCTCCTCGTCGGCTAGAGATGTGAGTCGGCTCATCTAGGGGTCCTTCGCCTCACGAGGAGAACCGGATCACCGCTGGAACTCCGGGATATGCAACCACGCTCCCCCGCACAGATCTTCGCACTCGTGTTCGGTGTGGCGCTGCTGCTCGTCGGCGTGCTCGGCTTCTTCTACAACGCGAGCTTCTCCGTGGGCGACGAGATCGAACGCGAAGCGGTGCTCGGCGTCCTCGACGTGAACGCCTGGCACAACCTCGTGCATCTCGGTTCGGGCCTCCTCGGCCTGGCGGTGGCGGGCTTCTGGACCGGCGCCCGGCTCTCTGCCCTGACGCTCGGGGTCGCCTACACGGTGGTCACCGTCCTCGGATTCGCATACGGCGACGGCGGGGCGATCATCGGGCTCATTCCGGTCAACACCGAGGACAACGTGCTGCACCTCGTGATCGCGCTCTCGGGCTTCGCGGCGTATTTCGCGACCCCCGAAGAGCCCGCACCGACGCTCGCCTAGCGGCCACGCGCCACAGAAATCTGTCCGCACGGTGATCCGCTTACGGGTAACGCGCGAAACCACAACCAAGACCCGAAACTAGGAGCTGAACAATGAGTGCAGGTGAAGACCGCGCAGCCATGGCGGAGTTGGCCGAGGATCCGGCCTCCCGCAAGCGCTTTCTGAAGATGGTCGGTGGTGCCGGCGCAGCCGGCGCGTTCGCCATCTTCCTGGCGGCGTGTGGTGACGACGACGAGGAGACGAGCGGCAGCACGTCCTCCACGAGCGACACCACGGCCAAGGCCGACAAGGGCGACATCGAAGTCGTGAACTACGCGCTCACCCTGGAGTACCTGGAGGCGGCCTTCTACCAGGAGGTCATCGACGCGGGCGTGATCAAGGACAAGACGATCGGCGAGCTCGCCACTTCGATCGGTGAGAACGAGAACGAGCACGTCGATGCCCTGACCGCGCTGGTCAAGCAGCTCGGCGGCACTCCCGCTGCCAAGCCGAAGACCAAGTTCGGCCCGGTAATCGACGGTGGCCCCGACAAGATCCTCGAGACGGCAGCGACCGTCGAGAACGTCGGCGCCGCTGCCTACCTGGGCCAGGCGGGCAACATCAAGAGCAAGGACGTGCTCGCCGCCGCACTGTCGATCCACACGGTCGAGGGCCGGCATGCCGCCGCGCTCAACACCCTGGTCGGCCGTGACATCACCCCCGATGGCAATTTCGCGAAGCCGATGGACATGAAGGAAGTCCTCGCAGCCGTGAAGCCGTTCATCGCGTCCTAGTCAAGGCACGCCAGAAAGGAATATCGATATGAGCAATCAGAACCTGGCGGTGCCCGAACTGGGCGCCGTCGAGATCACAGGAATCAACCGGCAGGCGTTCATCCTCAAGGGTGCACTCGCCGCAGGTGCCGTGTACGGCGCCGGTGCCGTGTCGCCGTTCGTGCGACAGGCGCTCGGGCAGGAGGCCATGGGTGACGTTGACATTCTCAACTTCGCCCTCACGCTCGAGCTCCTCGAGGCCGACTTCTACACCCGCGTGGGTAAGGAAGTGAAGCTCAGCGGCGACGCGAAGTCGCTCGCGACGGAGTTCGGCAAGGCCGAGGAAGAGCACGTCGACGCCCTCTCGGCGACGATCGAGCAGCTCGGTGGGAAGCCGGTCGCGGAGCCGGAGTTCACGTTCCCCGACGCGAAGGACCAGGAGAGCTTCCTCATGCTCGCTCAGGTCCTCGAGGACACCGGTGTCTCCGCCTACAACGGCGCGGCTCCGGCGATCGAGAGCAAGGAAGTGCTGGCAGCCGCCGGCTCGATCGTTCAGATCGAGGCGCGGCACGCAGCGGCGATCCGGCTCCTGATCAAGGAGAACCCGGCGCCCGACGCGTTCGACAAGACGCTCAGCGAGGAAAAGGTCCTCGAAGCGATCAAGCCGTTCATCAAGGCCTGAGGTAGACAGCCAACCAGCACGGCGCGGCCCTTCGGGGTCGCGCCGTCTACCTCAGCCGTCCAGGCGCTTGCGGACCTGGCCGAGCACGTCCTCCAGCGAGTGCTCGATCGCACGGAGCCCGTGCGTGTCCTTCTTCTTGGCGTGCCTGCGGGCACGCACCACGGCGAGGCTCGCGCCCGCCACACCCAGTGCGGTGGCCGCGATCACGGGCCGCGCCCAGTTGCGCGGGTCGCCGATCTCGAGCTCCCAGTCGGCGAGCTCCCCGGCGGCGGCGTCGGTGACCTCCGAGAGCGTGCGCTCGAGGCGCTCGCTCAGGCGCTCCGGCGGCTCAACCGGCACGAGCGCGTTGCGCAGCAGCTGCTCGACGTCACCCATTCCGAGGTCACTCATCGCCGACCGGCCCCCTCTCCTCTTCGAGGATCGTCTCGAGCTGCCTGATCGCGCGGTGGATGAGCACCTTCGTCGCGCCCTCGGAGCGGTCGAGCGCCCCGGCGATCTCGCGGTTGTCCATGTCGAGGGCGAAGCGCATGATCAGCGCCTCGCGGCGGTCGTCCGGCAGTTGGCTGACTCCGTTCAGCACCTGCGTCAGCTCCTCGCGGCCCTCGACCAGATCCTCGGTGTCGTGGGTCGCCGAGACGATCGCGGCGTCCTCGAGCTGTGACTGCGGCTTGCGCGCGCGGTCGCGGTGGTAGTTCGCGGCGAGGTTGTGCGCTATGCGGATCAGCCACGGGCGCAGCGGCCGGCCGTTCGATTCGCGCTGGGCGCGGTCGAAGTGGCGGTAGGCCTGAAGGAAGGCCTGCTCGGTGAGGTCCTCGGCATCGTGGTGGTTGCCCACCCGGTAGTAGGCGTAGGAATAGACGTCGCGCAGATGTGCGCGATAGAGGTCGCTGAACTCGGAGTCGAGCCGCAGCTTGTCCTTGCCCGTGGGCGCGGTCGCCACGGTCGCAGCTTATTCCCTCCATGCCGATTCCTACCCGGCGGCCGGCGGACCGTTACGCTGCGCCGGTGGCGCTTCCCCGTATTGCGAACGGAGCCCTTGCCGGGGCGATAGCCGCAGGCGTGTGGGCGGCCCAGCAGCCGGCCGACAAGCGCCTGTTCGGCACGCGCTATGACGACACCGAGCTGCTCGGCAAGCTCGTGACCCGCGATCCGGCCTGGCCGGCGGTCGGCGCCGGCATGCACGTGGCCAACGGCGCGGCGTTCGGCGCCGTCTACTCGGCGCTGCGCCCGCTGCTTCCCGGGCCGCCCGTGGCACGAGCGGTCACGCTTGCGCTCGTCGAGAACTTCGGCTCCTGGGGAGCGGTATCGCTCGTCGACCGCTTCCACCCCGCGCGCAAGGAACTCGAGCCGCTCTCGGGCAACGTCCGCGCCCTGGCGGCCGCCACCTGGCGCCACGCTTTGTTCGGCGTGCTGCTCGGCGTGATCGAGAGGCGCCTGAACCCCGCCGAGGAGGCGGAGCCCCTCGAGGTGCCCGTCTCCTCCAACGGCCACGGCTCGATCGAGCACGCGGCCGTGTCGGTCGAGCACGACTGACCCGCCGCGTGACACAGTGGCCACGCCGCCTAGACTCGGGCCCCTGCCCGGGTAGCTCAGTTGGTAGAGCGCGTCTCTTGTAAAGACGGGGTCGCCGGTTCGAGTCCGGCCCCGGGCTCTGCCCTCTAGCTCGCCCCCTCCGCTCGGAACCGCTTGAATCTGGCTGGTGACGAACGGCGACGACATGCTGGCCGCCGCGGCCGCCCGGGCCGACGAGCTGGCCGCACCGGGGCTGAAGCCGGTCCCGAGGCGCAAGGTGGCGATCCTCGCCTGCATGGACACGCGGATCGACCTCTTCCCCATGCTCGGCATCGAGCGCGGGGACGCCCACATCATCCGCAACGCCGGCGGCCTTGCCACCGACGACGCGATCCGCTCCCTCGCCGCCTCGCAGCGGCTGCTCGGCACCGAGGAGGTGATCGTCGTGATGCACGAGGGCTGCGGCCTCCACGGAGCCTCCGACGAGGACTTCGCCGCCGCGCTCGCAGAGGACGGGGCCGAGCCCGGCTGGCGGCTCGGCTCCTTCGAGGACCTCGACGCCGCGCTGCGCGAGTCGCTCGCGCGCCTGCGGGAGAGCCCGGAGCTCCCGGCGCGCGATCACGTTCGCGGCTTCGTGTTCGACCCCGAGCGCGGGACGCTGCGCGAGGTCCGGTAGCGCGCTGGGCTAGTTGAGGACGTTCCTCGAGTCGATGTGCGAGCCGACCTTGCGCTTCACCCGCTGGAGAGCGTTGTCGACGGTCTTGGTGTCGCACTCGAGCTTCTCGGCGACGGTCTCGTAGGAGTAGCCGTCGAGGTAGAGCGAGAGCACCTGGCTCTCGAGGTCCGAGAGGACGCTCGACAGGCAGGACACCAGGGAGGAGAGCTCCTCGGAGGAGATCACCTGGTTCGAGGGCTCGTGGGCCTCCGGACCCGGGAGCACCTCGTCGAGGGTCGGCTCGGAGTCGGTGGCCGCGGCCGGCGTCTGCGAGAACGACACGTACTGGTTGAGCGGCGTGTGCTTGTTGCGAGTCGCCGTCTTCACCGCCGTGATGATCTGGCGGGTGATGCAGAGCTCCGCGAAGTTGCGGAAACTCGACTCGCGGTCGGTCCGGTAGTCGCGGACCGCCTTGTAGAGGCCGACCAGGCCCTCCTGGATCAGATCGTCGGAATCGCCGCCGATCAGGAAATACGACGAGGCCTTCAGGCGGACGAAGCCGTAATACCGCTTGACGATGCGGTCATAGGCATCCGGACGGCCCTGCTTGGCCATAGCGATGAGGTAGTGATCATCAAGCTCGACCTCATGTTGAGTCTTCGCACCGACCTTGGGGAAGCTGGAAGTTGCCACGACATCCTTTCCGAGCCGCCGGAGCGGACCTGGAGGACTAGTGGCGCACGTACCTCCCCTGGTAGCGCCTAGATTTTTGGCCGGACCTCTCCGAGAGATCTAACCCTCGAGTCCAACCCTAGAAGTCGGACCGGACGTTACGTGTAGTTATGGAGCCACGTCAACCTGGACGGTCGGATTGCAAGCGGAATTGCAGAATGCCGTAGACCAGCACCGCGGCGGCCGCGGACACGTTCAGAGAGCCGATCTGACCCCGCATGGGCAGCGCGATCAGGTCGTCGCAGGCGTCCGCGACGCGAGGGCGCAGGCCCTTCCCCTCCGAGCCGAGCACGAGCACGACGCGGCCCCGGTAGTCGGGATCCGCCCACCCCGTGCGGGCATCGGCGGCCGCGCCGTAGACCCACGCCTGCTTCTCCTTGGCCTCGATCAGCCAGTCCGCGATGTTGCCCACCTGCGCGATCGCCAGGTGCTCGACCGCGCCGGCGGATGTTTTCGCGGCGCTCGGCGTGACCACCGCCGCGCGGCGGTCGGGGATCACGACACCCGCGGCGCCGGCGCTCTCGGCCACCCGGCAGACTGCGCCGAGGTTGCGCGGATCCTGCACCTGGTCCAGGCAGATCACGAGGGCGTCCTCGGCGTCGAGCAGCGATCCGGGATCGGCGTAGGGGAAGTCGCCGAACTCGGCGCACACCCCCTGGTGGTCGGGCGAGCCGCACAGCTGCTCGAGCTCGGCGTCTGCCACCACCTTCGCGGCGTCGAACTCCTGCGCCGCTCCCTCGTTGGCCCAGATCCGCCCTGGGGCCCGCTTATCCGCCCGCAGCGCCTCGCGCACCGGGTTGCGACCGTAGAGGATCAAGGGGCACGCACGAGCTTCGGGCCCTCGGGTGTGTCCCGGACCTCCCAGCCGCGCTCGCGCAGGGCATCCCGCGCGGCGTCGGCGCGGTCGAAGTCGCGCGCGCCGCGCGCCTCCTCGCGCTCGGCGAGCAGCTCCTGGGCCTCCGCATCCGGCCCGTCCTCCGCCTCGAGCAGCGATTCGAGGCCGACGAGTCCGAGCATCGTGGCAAGGGCGGTGCCCACGCCGGGCACGTCCTCCCCGCCCCGGTTCACCTCGGCGACGAGCCCGAACAGCTCACCCACGGCCTTCGCGGTGTTGAAGTCATCCGCGAGGGCGGCGAGGAATGCCTCGAGCGCCGCCGCGGCCACGCCGCCGGGCGCGGCGCCGTCGAAATCCACCCCGCGTGCGAAGTTCCGGATCCGCTCCACCCGTGCCTGTGCCTGGGTGAGCGCCCCGTCGCTGAACGCGAGCGGCTGGCGGTAGTGCCCAGAGACGAGGAAGTCGACCACCGCCTCGCGCCCGAACGCGGCCACCGCCTCGTGCAGGAGGAACGTGTTGCCCTCGGACTTCGCCATCTTCTCCTCGGAGGTGGTCTCGAGCATGCCGTTGTGCATCCAAAGACGGGCGAGCGGCCGGGAGCGGGCGGCCTCGGTCTGCGCGATCTCGTTCTCGTGGTGGGGGAAGACGAGGTCCGAGCCACCGCCGTGGATGTCGAAGTCCAGGCCGAGCAGCTCCTCGGCCATGGCCGAGCATTCGATGTGCCAGCCCGGGCGCCCTTCACCCCACGGCGAGGGCCAGCTGGTGTCCTCGCCCTCCTTGCTCGCCTTCCAAAGCGCGAAGTCCTGCGGCGAGCGCTTCACCGCCGCGGCGTCGTCGCCCTCCCCCTGCTGCATGTCCTCGAGGGGGCGGTTCGAGAGCCTGCCGTAGCCCTCGAAGGACGGCACGTCGAAGTACACGTCGCCGCCCGCCTCATACGCGTGTCCGCGCTCCACGAGGTCGCCGATCAGCGCCACGATCGCCTCGATCGTCTCGGTCGCCTTCGGCTCCGCGTCGGGGCGCCCGAGGCCGAGCGCGTCGGTGTCCTTCACGTATGCGGCGGTCATCTCGGCTGCGAGCTCACAACTGTCCACTCCGGTCGCGCGCGCCGCGTCGTAGATCTTGTCGTTCACGTCGGTGACGTTCATCACGAGCGTCACCTCCTCGCCCTGGTGCTCGAGGAAGCGCTTGAGCAGCGAGAAGACGACGAACGGCCGCGCGTTACCGATGTGAATGCGCGAGTAGACCGTCGGGCCGCAGGCGTAGATGCCGACCTTGCCGGGCTCGCGCGGCTCAAGCGCGCGCAGCTCGCCCGAGAGGGTGTCCTGGATCCGAAGCTCCGCCACGGCGGGCAGCGTACCCGCGCGGTCAGGCCCGTTCGACCGTGGCCACCGCGAGCGCGCCGATCCCCTCGCCGCGCCCGACGAAGCCCATTCCCTCCCCCGTCGTGAACTTCACGTTCACCTCGAGCGCGCGGCAGCCGATCGTCCGCGACAGGCGTGTGCGCATCTCGTCGCGG
The DNA here is from genome assembly GCA_013696425.1 of Thermoleophilaceae bacterium. Taxonomy (GTDB): domain Bacteria; phylum Actinomycetota; class Thermoleophilia; order Solirubrobacterales; family Thermoleophilaceae; genus JACCYP01. The sequence continues at coordinate 1,506 of JACCYP010000290.1, read as the reverse complement.
TGAGGAGCGAGCTTCGGCTCTTCACAGAGAATCGTGGCGTCCACGTGGCGCACGGTCCAGCCATGGTCCTCGAGGAAGGTGCACACCTCGCTGAGCAATGCGAGCGAGTCGGCTCCCGCGTAGCGCTCGTCGGTGTCCGGGAAGTGCTGCCCGATGTCGCCGAGGCCGGCGGCACCGAGCAGCGCATCGATCACCGCGTGCGTGAGCACGTCGGCGTCGGAGTGCCCTGCGAGCCCCTGCTCGGAGGGAACCTCAACGCCTCCGAGCACGAGCGTGCGCCCCTCCTCGAAGCGATGGGAATCCCACCCGATGCCCGCCCGGGAGGTCACCTGTGCCCTGCGTCAGCCGGGTGACCCACCGGCTCCATCCTGCGTTTGCGTCCCTCGAACACGGCGATCTCCTCGATTCCGCGCGAGCCGAGCAGCTCGAGCGCCTGCTCATACCCATAACCGATGTGCTCGGGTACGTGTGCATCGCTTGACAGCGCGACCGGCCTGCCGGCCTCCACGCACATGTCGAGCAGGTCGGGCGCGGGGTAGATCTCGCCGGTCGGCTTGCGCAGCCCGGCGGTCGAGACCTCGATCGCGACGTCGGACTCCGCGATGCCCTCCATGGCCATCTCGTAGTAGACGCGCGGTTCGCGACGGGGGCGCGGCGCCGCGCCACCCCACACCTTCACGAGGTCGGGATGTGAGAGCACGTCGAACATTCCGCTGCGCGCGGCCTCGCCGAGCGTCTGGAAGTAGCGCTCCCAGACCGCGTCGGGATCGCTCGAGCGCCACACGTCCCAGTCCCCGCGCATGTCGATCGCGGCGTCGCGCAGGAAGTGGACCGAGCCGAGCACGTAGTCCCACTCGCGCGCGTCGAGCAGCGCCGCCATCTCGGCCTCACGGCCGGGCACGAAGTCGGCCTCGATACCCAGTCGCAGGTCCGTCTCGGTACGCACCCACTCGCAGTAGGCGTCAAGGTCGTCGCACGCGTTCTCACGCCAGAAGGGGTGCTCCCACACCTCGAGCGACTGCCGGAAGCGGTGCAGGTGCTCGGACACGCCGAGCTCCTCGATGCCGCGCTCCCGCGCCGCAGCCCGGTAGCGCTCGGCGTTCTCGCGCGTGAAGAACCTCTCCGCCTCGGTGCCCTCCTCGTCCGGGCGCAGGTGCACGTGGTAGTCGGTCAGCATCGCTCCGCCAGCAGCGCTTCGGCCACGCGCAGGTCGAACGGGGTGGTGACCTTCAGGTTTTCGGGCGGCGCCTCCACCACCACGACCGTGCCGCCGGCGGCCTCGACGAGGGAGGCGTCGTCGGTGGCGCGCGACACATCGCCCCTCAACGCGTCGCGCAACGCCTCGGCGCGGAACACCTGCGGTGTCTGCACCGCCCAGAGCACGGAGCGGTCGAGCGTGCGCACCACCCGCGCGCCTCCATCGGCTTCCTTCACGGTGTCGCTCACGCGCGCGGCCGCGATCGCGCCGTCGACATCGCCGGCCAGGGCGTCGATACAGCGCTCCAC
>JACCYP010000280.1 GCA_013696425.1 Thermoleophilaceae bacterium | reverse complement strand
ATCGTGCGCTTGGATGAGCTCCACAGCATGAGCGCCAAGACGAGCAGCATCACGAGCGCGAGGAAGCGGCCGTAGATCGATGGATCGAAGAACAGCGAGTTCACCCGGAAGAACGAGGAGAACTGGTTCTGGGCGATGACCTTCGGGTTGAGCAGCAGCTCCTTCGTCGCGTACTCGAAGTAGCCGATGGCGGCAAACAGCAACGCGAGCCCGACCAACACGCCGAAGCAGCGCACGATCGTCTCCCGGTTCCAGCGGACCGCCGTGAACAGCCGCAGCATGAGCGCGAACGGCACGTAGAAGAAGGCCATGTTCTTGAGCGCGACCTCGAAGTCGGTCGAGTAGGCGGCCTGGACCGCGTACAGCGCGAGCAGCAGGAGCACGGCGGACTCGGTGGCGCCGGGCGGGTCCTCCGGGCCCTCGCGCTGGCCCGAGAGATAGCTCCACGCGTAGGCCATCACGCCCGCGCCGATCACGAAGTAGAGCGGCAGCAGCAGGTTCGCGGTCTCCCCGCCCGTATCGACCGGGATGCGGAAGGGCAGCGCGGCCACCGCCAGCGGCGCGAACAGCCACGAGCGCTTGTCGAAGGCGTAGGCGAGGCCGGCCATGGCCATCACGCCGAGGGCCACCCCGAACAGCGCCGGGGCGGGGCGCTCGCGCAACGGGTCGAGCGAGGAGGTGTCCCACAGCTCGACGGCGAGCATCACGGGTATCAGCGCGAGGGCAATCAGGGCCAGGGCCGCACGCACCTTGGGCACGCGGATCACGAACGTGCCGGCCGCCGCGGCGACCGCGGCTATCGCGAGGACAGCGTCCATATCCGTCGTGTCACCTCCGCAACGTCGCGGAGCGAGGAGATGCGCGCCGACCACTGCGGGGTGCCGACCCTGATCACGAGCCCCTCCCCACGCTTGTAGGCCACGAAGGCGGTGCGGTCCTCGCGGCCGGCCTTGGTGCGCGGCACGTTGCCCGGAGCGAGACGCAGCGAGCGCTCGAAATCCTCGAACTCCCCGACTATCCCGTCCGTGTTCGCGAACAGCCTGAGGCGGTCGAGCGAGACGTCCAGCGGCGCCGGCTCGGTGCTGAAGGCGCCCGTCTGCTCGCCGAACACGTTCAGGACGTCGGGCCGGCTCGGGTTGAAGAGCTCCTCTGGCCCGACGGTAACGGTCCGGCGGAAGGCGTCGGTGCCGAACGATGCAACAGTGCCTCCCTCCTCCACGAAGCGCCGGAGCGTGAGGTTGGTGCGGTCGGGTAGCCAGCGTTCGCTGCCGGGGAACACGATGCCCGCACGCCCCGCGATCCTCGGCCCGCGGCGGCGCGCCAGGGCGAGGTCGGTGGTCATGTCGTAGTCGAAGCCCTCTCGGTCGAGGAAGCGCATGAGCGGCCCGACCCCGCGGGCGAATCCACCCGGCAGTCCGCCGAACACGAACGGGCGTGCGAGCGCGACCTCGCGCGAGTTGTCGAGCGTATCCGCGAACCCGTCGCCGTCGCCGTCGGCGGGATTTGTGCCCTGCCAGGTGATCGCGGGGGCAACCACCAGCACGCGCTCGGTGCCGTTGCCGGGCACCACGATCGGGGCGGCCACGCGGCGGCCGCTCGCGAGCAGCCGGAGGATGTAGATCCCCGCCCGCGCGTTGGAGGGGATCCGCACCGCGCCCTCACGGCCGCTGCCCTCCCCGCGCGCGACCGGCCGCGATCCCGCGAGGCGGTAGAGGCTCCAGCGGAAGCGGCGGTTCACCGGCCCGACGGCGAACCTTGCCACCGCTCCTGCCCGCACCGGCTCGAGCGGTGCGCGCACGGTGAGGTAGCGCACCGAGACGCCGGTCGTCGGCTTGGTCTCACCGCGGCGCGGGGGCAGCCGCGGGGGCGCCGAGCCCTCGTTGCCGGCCCTGTCCTGTACCGACACCGTGATCGCGTAGGTGCCCGCCGGTGCCGGGCGCCCGGCCACGAGGCCGTCCCAGAACGCGATCTGGCGGAAGCGCGGACCCGCGAAGCTCGCCACCTCCTTCGCGGCTCCCGCCGCATCGGTGCGGTAGACGCGGAAGCGCGGCGCTGGATTGGAGGGTCCCTCGAAGCGGATGCGCGCGCGGCCGCGCTTGCCCGGCAGTCCGGGCAGGATCGTGCGCGGGCCGACCGCCACGAGGTCCGGCGCCGGGGCCTTCGTGTCGAGCACCAGCTCACGCGAGGCCGTGAGCGCGCGGCCCTCCGAGCGCACGTTCACCCGCAGCCGGTAGGTGCCGTCCGGAGCGCGGGCGCCGCCGTCCGCGCCGCCATCCCACACGTAGCTGTGGGTGCCCTTGCCGAGGCGGGCATCCTCGGCCAGGGTGCGCACGGCCTCGTCGTCGTCGTTCACCACCGCGACCGTCACGGTGGCCGCCTTGGGGAGGTCGAAGCGCATCCGCACCGAGTCCTTGCGGCCGTCGCCGTTCGGCGAGAGGTAGCGCGGGAAGAACACCCGCTCCACGAGCGGCTGCTCGCGCTTCAGGCGCTGGGTGAGGAAGAACGCGCCGAGGGTGGCGGCTACTAGGAGGAGGAAGGTCGCCGGGACCAGACGGGTTTTCGGCACCGCGGAAAGGTATCTAGGGCCGCGGCCACTCCAGCAGGACCCCGTTCGGCACCGCCAGCTCGTGCGGGTAGCGATGGTCCATGAACGCGCACCGGATGGTGCCGCCGTGGCAGACCGCGAGGGCCCCTTCGGGCATCTCGCCCAGCACCTCGAGCACCCGCGCGCGGTGCTCGGCGATCGACTCCCCGCCCGCAAAGCGGAAGTCGGGCTCGCCGCGCTTCCAGGCCTCCCATCCGGCGGGGTCGGCTTCCTGGATCTGGTCGATCGTGAGCCCTTCCCAGGTTCCCCGGTAGGACTCCGCGAGGCGGGCATCGACACGCGGCGCTGGGGCAACCGCCTCGGCGGTGTCCCGCGCACGAGCGAGGTCGCTCACCCACACCTCCGGTGGCTCGCCGACGAGCGCCGCCAGCTCGCGCGCCTGCTCGCGGCCGCGGTCGTTCAGCGGGATGTCGGTCTGGCCCATCCAGCGGCCCGCGGCGTTCCAGTCCGTCTCGCCGTGACGGGCGAGGAGGATCAAGCGTGGAAGTGGGGCAGCGTGTCCGCGCGCAGCCCAAGCCGCAGCGTCTCGAGCGAGATCGCGTCCTCGGGCTTCACGTTGCCGAGGTTCACTTCCGCCCCGAAACGCTCGATCAGCCATGTCTGCTGCTGCTTCTGGGGCGCCTCGAAGATCAGCAGCTCGGGGTCGATCTCGTGGGCGATCTCGTCGATCAGCCCCATGCGGGCCTCCCCGTCCTTGCGGTAGAGGCCGGCGTCACCGGTCGCGCGCCCCTCGCACACCACCTGGACCGCCCCCGCCTCGAGCGCCGCCCGGATCAGCTCTACCCAGCGGTAGGGCGCGAGCAGCGCGTCGGGGTCCTTCTCGCCCACCTCTGCGAACACGGTGAAGTCGGCGCCCAGTGAGCGGATCAGGTCGAGCTTCTCCTCCGGCGGTATGGCGAGCGTGCCCGAGGACACCTCGACGTGCTCGATCCCGAGTTCGCGCAGCCAGTCCGCGAGCGCGTCGATGCGCCCGTGGCGCCAGGCGAGCTCTGTGAGCGTACCGCCGAGCATCACCGGCACGCCGCCGTCGCGAAACGCGGCCAGCTTGTCCTGCAGGTCACCGGTCACATATGCCGTGCCCCAGCCGAGCCGGACCATGTCCACGTACGGCCCGGCACTCGACACGAGCGAGGCCGCCTCGGTGGCGGTGAGCCCGGTGTCGATCACGTGGGTGACCCCTCGGGTCCGCGGCTTGGAGCTGCGCTCGGGCAGCGGGATGAAGTCCGGCACGAGCGCCACGGTACCCTGACTAAGGGGCGATGGCCGTCCGGACCTGCACATCCTGTGGCACCGAGAACCCCGCTCAGGCGCGATTCTGCATGAGCTGCGGGGGCACGCTCGCACGCGCCTGCCCCAGCTGCGGTGCCGAGCCCCCGGCCCAGGCGAAGTTCTGCATGGAATGCGGATCCGGCCTCGATGAATCGGCATCCCCGCCCACCCGCGGACCCACGCCGCTCGAGCCGGCCGAGGAGCGCCGGCGCGTGACGGTGCTGTTCGCGGACCTCTCCGGCTACACGGCCGTGGCCGAGAAGATGGATCCCGAGGTGGTGAAGTCGCTCGTCGACGGCGCCCTGCGCCGGCTGGGCCAGGAGGTCGTGCGCTACGGCGGCTCGGTCGACAAGTACATCGGCGACAACGTGATGGCCGTGTTCGGCGCTCCCGTGGCGCACGAGGACGACGCCGAGCGGGCTGTTCGCGCGGCGCTCGGCATGCAGGAGGCGATGGCCGAGATCAACGCGCGCGCGGGTGGGAGCTACGGCGTGGGCTTCGCCCTGCGCGTGGGCGTGAACACCGGCGAGGTGCTCTTCGGAGCGATCGGCGGCGGTCAGACCGTGATCGGCGACGCCGTGAACGTGGCCTCGCGGCTTCAGTCCGCGGGCCGCCCCGGCACCGTCACGGTCGGCCGCGACACATGGCGCGCCACCCGCGCCTCCGTGGAGTTCGTGGAGCTCGAGCCGCTCGTGCTCAAGGGCAAGGCCGAGCCCGTGCCCGCCTGGGAGGCGGTAGGTCTCACCGACGCCCACGCCCAGAGCCGCGCCGGCTCGCAGTCGCCCCTCATCGGCCGGGATGAGGACCTCGACCAGCTCGTCGCCCTCGCGGGGCGGATAAGCCGCGACGAGCGCCCGCACCTCGTGACGCTCATCGGGCAGGCCGGCGTCGGCAAGTCGCGCCTGCTGCGCGAGTTCGAGGAGCGCCTGGAGGCGCTCGAGCCCGCGCCGCGCCTGCGGGCCGGGCGCTGCCTTCCCTACGGGCAGGGCGTGGTCTACTGGGCGCTCGGCGAGATCATCCGCGCCGAGTCGGGCATCGGTCCCGACGACTCCGCAGACGTCGCGTGGCAGAAGCTGCTCGGGTTCGTCGGGACGCTGCTCGGCACGTCCGAGGAGCCCAGCGACGAGATGGTCGAGCGCAATGCGGCGCTGATCGGGCGGCTGCTCGGCATCGACACCCCCGACCTGCCCGACCCCGCCGAGAGCTTCGACCCCCAGCGTATGCGCGAGAACTTCTTCTCCGCCGTGCGCTTCGGCGTCGAGGCGATGGCGGCGCGCGGGCCGCTCGTACTCGTGTTCGAGGACATCCACTGGGCCGACGACGGCATGCTCGACCTGATCGAGCACCTCGCGCAATGGGTGCGCGGACCGCTGCTCATCCTCTGCCTCGCACGCGACGAGCTGCTCGAACGCCGCGGCGACTGGGGCTCGGGCCGGCGCAGCGCGAGCCAGATCGTGCTGGAGCCGCTGTCGGAGGCGCAGACGCGCGAGCTGGTGTTCGCGGTGCTGCCCAAGGAGCTCTCCTCCGCCGCCGCGCCGCTGATAGCCGAGCGAGCCGGGGGCAACCCGCTGTTCGCCGAGGAGATGGCGCTACTCGTGGCCGGCGGCGGCGGAGAGGCGGAGGCGCTCCCCGAGAGCGTCCAGGGACTGCTGGCCGCACGCCTCGATTCGCTCGAGCCACTCGAGCGCCGGCTGCTCCAGCAGGCCTCCGTGGTGGGCAACACGTTCTGGGCCGGGTCACTCTCGGCGGTGGCCGAGGAGGAGGGCGCCGACCTCGAGCGCACGCTCACCGCCCTGCAGGAGAAGGACCTGGTGATCCTCGGCTCCGGCGACCTCGCCGGAGAGCGCGAGTACGCGTTCAAGCACGTGCTGATCCGCGACGTGGCCTACGGAATGTTGCCGAAGGCGGTGCGGGCCAGGAAGCATTTCGAGGTCGGCAGCTTCATCGAGGAGCGCGCCGGTGACCGCGGCGAGGAGGTGGTCGCGCTGCTGGCCGACCACTACGGGCGCGCGGCGCAGGTCGGCAGCGAGGCAGGCATGGGCGCAGAGGAGATCGCGCCGATCCAGGGCAAGGCGCTCCACTTCCTCGAGAGCGCGGGCGACGCCGCCGCGAACCTCTACTCGAACGCCGAGGCGCTGCGCCAGTACGAGGCGGCCCGCGGCGTGGCGGCCGGCGGCGGCGTGGCGGCCGGCGGCGGGGCTGATGCCCTCGCCCGCATCGGCGAGAAGCAGGGCGACGTGGCGCTGCGGATGGGGCGCGTGGACCAGGCGATCGCCGTCTGGGACGAGTGCCTCGAGTACCACCGCACACAGGAGGACCTCGAGCGGATGGGCGACCTGCACCGCAGGATCGGCGCGGGCCTGTGGCAGAAGGGCGAGCGCCGCGAGGCGATCGAGCACTACCAGAAGGGCATCAACCTGCTGAAGGACGGCCCGCCCTGCCTCGAGCTGGTGCGCCTGTACGAGGAGGCCGCCTGGCTCTACATGCACACGGGCGACAACATGCTCGCGATCTACGCCTCCGAGAAGGCGCTGCGGCTATCCGAGCGCCTCGGCGAAACCCGCGCCGCGTCACGCGCGCACGGCATCTTCGGCCGGGTGTTCGGCCGGATCGGGGATACCGAGAAGGCGCGTGAGAACCTCGAGCGCTCCGTGGAGCTCGCGCGCGGGTCGGACACCGGCGAGACCGTGCGCGCGCTGCTCACGCTCGGCAACCACCTCGAGCTGGGCGAGGCCGACTACCCCGGCGCCCAGACCGCCTACGACGAGGGGCTCGAGCTCGCCCAGCGCCTCGGCGACGTGCCCGCACAGGTCGACCTCTACCTCGCGCTGGCGCAGCTGGCCGTCTACCGCGCCGACTGGGGCGAGGTCACACGCCTCACCGAGGCGAGCGCCGAGCTGGCCGAGCGCCTGGAGGAAGCCGCGGCAGCCAGCCGCGCCCACGGCATCTTCGGCCGAGTGTTCGGCCGGATCGGCGACACGGAGCGCGCGCGGGAGAACCTCGAGCGCTCCGTCGAGCTCGCCCGCGGCTCGGACC
>JACCYP010000266.1 GCA_013696425.1 Thermoleophilaceae bacterium | reverse complement strand
CCGCGAGGAGGTGAGGGTGATCCCCCCACCTCCTCGCGGCTGTATCGCGTTTCCGGCTTCCATCGGTTGGCTAGCTGCCCGACTCCGCCGAGGTGAGCGCCGTCTTGCTCTCCTCGACCTGCTCGGGGGTCATCGGGACGATCTGCGACGCCTCCGCTATGGCCTCCTGGTTCTCCAGGATGTAGTCCATGAACGCCTTCACTTCCGGGCGCTGCAGTGCCTTCGCGCTCGGATACATGAAGATCGGTCGCGCGAGCGGCTTGTACGAGCCGTCCTGGATCGTCTCTGCCGAGGGCTTCACGCAACCGTCGCCGTCATCGACGCCGATCAGGTTGAGCTTGTCCGCGTTGCCCTCGTAGAAGGAGAAACCGAAGTAGCCGGAGCCACCCGCCTCGCCCTCCACGCCCTGGACGAGCACGTTGTCGTCCTCGGACGGCTGGTAGTCCTTGCGGGTCTTGCCCTCCTCACCGTTGATCTCGTCGGTGAAGAAGTCGAAGGTGCCCGAGTCGGTACCGGGGCCGAACAGCGAGACCTCTGTATCCGGGAACTTCGGATCGATCTCGTTGTACTTCTTGACCTTGTCCGTCGCCCACAGCTCCTTGAGCTGGGCCGTCGTCATGCAGTCGATCTTGGTCTCGGTGTTCGAGACGACCGCGATGCCGTCGTTTGCGACCTGCACCTCGGAGTAGTCGACCCCCTCCTTCTTGCAGACCGGGACCTCCTCGTCGTCCTTGATCGGACGCGAGGCATTCGAGATGTCTGTCTCGCCGGCACAGAACTTCTCGAAGCCGCCGCCGGTCCCCGAGGTCCCCACGGCGACCTTCACGTTCGGGTTCTGGCCCTGGAACTCCTCGGCCGCCGCCTGGGCGAACGGTCCGACGGTGCTCGAGCCATCGATCCTGATGCTTCCGGAGAGGTTCTGACTCTCCTCGCCACCACTGCTTCCGCCGGTGCTCGTGTCCTCGTCGTCGTCACCGCAGGCAGCAACAGACAGGGCCAGGAGGGCGGAGACCAGCAGGGTCAGCCACTTCCGTGACATGGGTCTCCTTCGTTCGAGTTGACGGGATGCAGCGTTTCAGCGCCAGAGCCGCAGTCTGTTTCGCGCTTGTATCCACCGTGTGAAAAACCTGTGAACGGGGGACGGTTCTACCGGGACGCCGTTTGGTCGTCGCGGTACAGTCCGTCCATGGCCCAGCTGCCCGCTAACGCAGGCCAGCCCCAGGTACCGATCCGCCTCGCCGCAATCGACGCCGATACCGGCTTCATGCGCGTGCTCTCGAAGCGGATCGAAGGTCTCGGATGGGAGCTCCGTGAACTCTCCGGTCCGGTCCCGCCCGAGGAGCTGGTTCCGATGAGATTGAACGCCGTGGTCGTGGACCTGGCCCTGCTCGGCCCGCGCGCGTGGGACTTCCTCGAGGCGATCTGCGGAAGCCTCCCGGGCCTCGGCGTGATCGTGTGCACCGGCCAGTCGAGTGTCGCCCAGCGCGTGCGCGGGTTGCGCCTCGGGGCCGACGACTGGGTCTCCAAGCCCTGCCACCCCGAAGAGGTCCTCGCACGCGTGGAGGCAGTGGTCCGGCGCCGCAAGCGCTCGACGGCGCGCCCGGACACGGGTCCGCTCGTCACCGGCGAGCTCGAGATCCGCGCGGACCGCTACCAGGTGTTCGTGGGCGGGCAGGCCCTCGACCTCACCCGCCGTGAGTTCGAGATCGTGCACGTGCTCGCCGAGGCCGACGGCCAGGTGCTCCAGCGCGAGGACATCTACCAGCGCGTCTGGGGCTACGCGATGGCCCACGGCGACCGCTCGGTGGACGTGTTCGTGCGCAAGGTGCGCCAGAAGCTCGAGAGCCGCTCACCGGGCTGGATCTACATCCACACCCACTTCGGCATCGGCTACCGGTTCGAGCCGGAGCCGATCGATGCTGACGGCGGAGCGCTCGACGGCCAACCGCCGTCCTCGGCGACTATCGCCGACGCGGCGCCCGCGCAGGTCAAGCCGGCGCCGGCCAAGTTCTCCGTTTAGGCGCTGACCGCCGGCAACCGCGCTTCGGGCACGCCCCGGAGCAGCAGCTCCGCAGGACCTGCGGAAGCCAGCCGATGTGCGGAGCCGGACGGGAGCCCACAGCCGATCGCGGCCTCCACGCCGCGGGTGAGCAGCGGGGGGCGGTGGGTGCCGTGCGCGTCGGAGGCGATGGCAGCGGCCAGACCGGCGCCGACGATGGCGCGTCCAGCCTGCGCCGGCTCGGACCCGTGGGCGCCGAGCAGGGACCCGGCGTTCACCTGGAGGCGCGATCCGCGGCGCAGCTCCTCGAGCACACCCGCCAGGCCGCCGGCCACCAGCCCGGCCGAGCGCTCGGGGTGCGCCACGAGCACGCCGAAGCCGCGGCTCCGGAGCTCCTCCGCGGCGGCGTGGAAGCCGTCGGCCGGGCCGAAGAAGGGCGCCTCCATCAGCAGGAAGCGCGCCGCGGTCGGACCGAGCGCGACGCTGTCGAGAGCCTCATCGGAGAGCTCGGCCACCATCTCGTGCCCTAGCTCTGCCGCCACGTGCACCTCGATGCCCACGTCCTCGCGCGCCAGCTCACGGCGAAGGCTGCCGGCGCGGTCCGGCAGCTCGGCAGGGTCGGTCACGTACTCGGCACGCACGTGGGGGGTGACCACGATCGTGCGGGTTCCTTCCTCGCGCGCGGTGCGGGCGAGCTCGACGGCCTCCTCCATGTCCGCCGGCCCGTCGTCGACGCCGGGCAGCAGGTGGAAATGTAGTTCCGTGAAATGCATTGCTTTGCAGGGAGTCTTCGCGATCGGCGGCGATTTCATGTGTCGATCCGGTGAACCGCTCGGGCGGGTCGCTGCGATACTCGTGGCGTGTCCCGCGGAGGCCGGATCGCCCTCATAGGCGCCGCCGCCACGGTGCTGATCGTCGGATTCGTGGTCGCGCGGGACGCGGGCGAGGACGACGACAAGGACGATACGACCACGCAGGCTGCGGAACCCCAGCCGTTTGAGCCGGGCGACCCGATTGAGACCACGCCGAAGGCCAAACCGAAGCCCCCCGTGCGCCTCATCCGCACCCGCGACGGCAAGCCCACCGCGAGCGTCAAACGGCTCAACGCCGAGAAGGGCGACACCGTGAAGTTCACGGTGTCCTCGAACATTCCCGATGAGGTCCACCTCCACGGCTATGACGTCCAGAAGGCCGTCGGGCCGGGCAAGCCCGCGCGCTACTCCTTCGACGCCGACATCGAGGGCATCTTCGAGATCGAGCTGCATGGCACCGCCGCGGCGATCGGCACGCTGAAGGTGGAGCCCTGAGGCGTCGGGTAGGGCTGGCGGTGGGAGGACACCTGGCCGCGGCGCTGGTGTCCCCCGCGCTCGCCGGCGCCCACGGCGTCGTGGGGCGCTCGGACCTGCCGATCCCGGAATGGCTGTTCGGCTGGGCCGCGGCCGCGGTGCTGGCCGTGTCGTTCGTGGCCCTCGCGGTCCTGTGGCCGGATCCGAAGCTCCAGGAGGACTCGTGGCGCCCGAAGCTCGCGGGCCTCGGGCGCGCGCTCACGAGCGCGCCGGCGCAGTTCGTGTTCGGCGCCGTGGGGGTCTTCCTCTTTTTCCTGACGCTCTATGCGGCGCTGTTCGGGGTCGAGACGGCCACCGCCAACTGGGCCCCGACGTTCGTCTACGTGATCTTCTGGGTCGGGCTGGTCGCCGTCTCCGTGGTCTTCGGCGACGTCTTCCGGGCGCTGAACCCATGGCGGGCGATCGGCCGTGCGGTGGCCTGGATCGCCGCGCGTATCGCGGGCGGCTCGCTGCCCGACGCACTGCCCTACCCGGAGAAGCTCGGGCGCTGGCCCGCGGTGGTCGGGCTGGCCGGCTTCGCCTGGCTCGAGCTGGTGCTCTCCACCGGCAACGACCCGCGCACGCTCGGCATCGCGATCATCGTCTATTCGGCCGCTACGTTCGTGGGCATGGCGCTCTATGGCGTGGAGGCATGGACGCGCCACGGCGAGGCCTTCTCGGTCTACTTCAACCTCTTCTCGCGGATCTCCCCGGGCGAGGTGCGCGGGCGCGAGATCGGGTTCCGCAGGCCGCTGTCGGGGCTACCCGGCCTCGACGTGGTGCCGGGCACGATCGCCTTCATCGCGGTGATGATCGGCTCGACCACCTTCGACGGCGCGGCCGAGAGCCCGTTGTGGGCGGATGTCGCGCCGGAGCTCTCGGACTTCTTCCAGACGATCGGGTTCTCGCCCGAGCGCGCGCTCGAGCTGGCGTTCACGCTCGGCCTCGTGCTCGCGATCCTGCTGGTGCGCGGCTTCTACGAGATGGGCATCCGCGGCGCGAAGTCGGTTGGCGGCGGCTTCACCTCCAAGGAGCTCGGGCGCTCGTTCGCGCACACCCTGGTGCCGATCGCGTTCGCCTACGTGGCGGCGCACTACCTCACGCTGCTGCTCTACCAGGGCCAGGCGGCGTGGTTCCTCGCCTCCGACCCGCTCGGCAAGGGCTCCGACCTGCTCGGCACCGCCGACCGCGCCATCGACTACGGCGTGATCGGCGCCACGAACTCCTGGTACTTCCAGGTCGGCTTCGTGGTGCTCGGCCACGTGGCCGGCCTGATCCTCGCCCACGACCACGCGCTCGCCCTCTACTCGAAGGCGCGCCTTGCGGTGCGCTCCCAGTACTGGATGCTTGCGGTGATGGTCGGCTTCACCACCCTCGCGCTGTGGCTGCTCGCGCAGGTGAACCAGTGATCCTCCTCGCGCACGCCGGCCACTGGCTCGTCTCGATAGCCGAGTTCCTGCCCGTACTGCTCTTCGTCGCCTGGCTCGGATGGATAACGCTTAGGGAGAAACGCCGAGGGCGGGAAGCGGCGGAGGAGTAGAGGGAGTGCGACGAAGTCGCTCGCGACCCAGCGTGAGATGCGCAGGTTCGCAGCGATCCTGAGACGCGAGCGACCGGACTCGAACCGGCGACCTCCGGCGTGACAGGCCGGCGTTCTAACCAACTGAACTACGCCCGCTGGCGTCCCGACAGCCTAGCGACCGGTCTCCGAGGGACCCTCGCCGGCCGCCCTGTTCCGGCGCTTCTCCCGCAACGTGATGTAGCCGAGCCAGCCGATGAAGATCAGCACCGGCGCGAACTCCGCCACCGAGACGAGCCAGTGCCCGGCG
>JACCYP010000097.1 GCA_013696425.1 Thermoleophilaceae bacterium | reverse complement strand
GCGGGGCTGCGGGTCGCGGGGCGCCTGACGGGCGAGGCCATCAAGCGCCTCCCACGCCCCTGAAGGCCGTGTCCCACATCGGCCGGTGGCTCAAGGTCTTCTACGTGAAGGCCTACGAGGACAACCTCACCGGGCTCTCCGGGATGGTCGCCTACAACCTGCTGCTCTCCGCGTTCCCGTTCGCCCTGGTCGCGCTGTTCATCGCCAGCCAGGTGCTCGGCTCGGCCGAGGTCGAGGACAGCGTGCTGGCCGACCTGCAGCAGCTCTTCCCGAGCGCCACCGACTCGGCTCTGAACGACGCGCTCGAGCGGCTGCGCGACTCCTCATCCCGTATCGGCGTGCTCGCGCTCATCGTGTCGGTGTGGTTCGGGTCGTCCTTCTGGGGCGCCCTCGACACCGCCTTCGGCCAGATCTACCACGTCGATTCCCGGTCGTGGGTCCAGCAGAAACGCTTCTCCCTCGGGATGCTGGTGGTGACGATCGTGTTCATGGCCGCCACCGTCGCCGTGCCGGCCCTCCAGAGCATCCTCGTGAAGGGCACCGCCGACCTTCCCTTCGGCCTCTCCGACGTGCACGGCCTGGTGTTCGCGCTCACGCTGGCGGCCGGCCTGATGCTGCTGTTCGGGATCCTCTGCGTGATCTATGCGCTGGTGCCGAAAGCGCGCGTGCCGTGGAGCGCGATCTGGCCCGGCGCCTTCGTCGCGACGCTCGCGATCGGCATCGTCGACTACGCGTTCCCCGCCTACCTCTCGAACATCTCGACGATCGCGAAGTTCGGGACGACCTTCGTGTTCGTCCTGATCGTCCTGATCTGGTTCTACGCGCTCGCGATCATCATGCTCGGCGGCGCGGTGGTGAACGCGATGCGGTTCGAGAGCCGTGTGACCGACGAGACCGAGGGCGAGGTCGGCCCTCCGTCCGCCGAACCTCTATAGTCCCCGCCTTCGCCGAGCCGGAGAGTCAGCTTTCCGGACGGGGGAACCACTGTCAGCTGCAGGATTTCTGCAGCTGACTGGGGCGAATCGGGTGCAAAGCCGCACCCTTAGCGCGGAAGCGCGAGCCCGACAGCTAACCCCGTAGGCGACACAAAATCCGCCATGACTCTCCTTCGCCCACATACGGGCGCCCGCGTCGCCACCGGCGTCGCGCTCGCGCTCTTCCTCGTCCCGGCCGGGGCGGCCGCCCAGACGGGCGGAGCCGCCCCGCCTGCTCCGGGCGCCGCTCCCGTGCAGTCGGATCCGGGCTTCGTGCTCTCCTCCAAGCGGTCGACGTTCGTTGGTCGCGCCCTCAGCGTGAAGGGCACCGTCGCGGGCGCCTCCGCCGGCGTGCCGATCACGCTCCAGGCCGACGACGGCACCGGCTTTGCACCGGTCGCCTCGGCGGCCACCGACGACCAAGGCTCCTTCCGCGTGACCTGGACACCCCCTTCGGCCGGGCGCTTCAAGGTCCGCGCCGTGGTCGATCCTGCGGCCGCCGGACAGGCCGGCGCCTCGCGCACCTCCGGCGCACGCGAGGTCACGGTCTACGCACCCACCAAGGCCACCTGGTACGGCCCCGGGTTCTACGGCAACAGGACCGCCTGCGGCGAGCGCCTCACCCGATCCACCCAGGGGATCGCACACCGTACGCTCCCGTGCGGCACCCAGGTCGCGATCTCCTACAAGGGCCGGTCGGTGACCGTTCCGGTGATCGACCGCGGACCGTTCGCGAACGGCGCCGACGTGGATCTCGCGGGCGCCACCGCCAAGCGACTCGGCGTGAATGCCACCGTCCGCGTGGGTCTCGTCGAGCTCGACGAGCCCGCCGCCCCCTGACCGAACAACCGCGGCAGCGGCGGTACGGTTAGGTCGATGCCGCCCGCTGGCCTGCATGTATTGGTGATCGACGAGCAACCGACGACTCGCCGCGGCGTCGCCTCCCTGCTCGGCGAGGAGATCGACGGGGTGACGGTCACCGGCGCCGCGGACCTCCCGGAGGCGATCGGGCGCTCCGATCCCGCGAGCGCCGGCGTGGTGGTGCTCGACCCCGGCGGGGATCTGGCCGGGATCGACGCCGCGGTCGCTGACCTGGCGCGGCGGTTCGGGGGGCCCGTCGTGGTGTTCACCGCCGGCACCGGCACCCGCGCGCTCGCCGATGCGCTCAAAGCCGGGGTGAAGGGGTTCGTCTGCAAGGACTCCCCGCCCGCCGACCTCGTGCGCGCCGTGCGCGCCGCCGCGGCCGGCGATTTCTACGTCGACCCGGCGCTCTCCTCGGCACTGGTACTGGATGAGGGCGACCGCACTCTCACACCTCGCCAGCGCGAGATCCTCCAGCTGCTGGCCGACGGGGTGCAGACCGCCGTGGTGGGCGAGCGGCTCGGCCTCGCGACGGAGACGGTGCGCACCCATATCAAGCGGATCCTCGCGAAGCTCGACGCGAACACGCGCACCCAGGCCGTTGCGATCGCGCTGCGGGCCGGGGTGATCGAGTAGCGCGCTAGACCCTGGGGGTCATGGCAGACGGCGGCTTCGCGCTCAGCAACGAGCTCGGCGCCTAACGGCCGCTGGCGACCGCGTAGGGCTCGCCCGCCGCCCGCGCCACGAACATCGCCTCGTCCGCGAGCTCGAGCAGCGTGTCGGGCTCGCCGGTGTGCTCCGGGAAGCCGGCGACGCCAATCGCGACACGCGCTGCTATCCGGTCTCCGAGCTCCATCCGGCCGGCCGCCTCCGCGAGGCGCGCGGCGAGCATGGCCGCGCGCTCGGCGGTCTGCTGGGGGGCCAGCACGCAGAACTCGTCGCCGCCGGTGCGGGCGGAGAGGTCCGCCTCGCGGACGGTCTCGCCGATCGCGGCGGCGAGGGCCTTGAGGGTGCGATCGCCGGCGTCCTCGCCGTAGGCGGCGTTGATGCGCCCGAGCCCCTCGATGTCCACGAGCAGGAGCGCAAAGGGGTGGCCGTAGCGGCGCTGCACCGCCGCCAGCGAGCGCAGCTGCTCCTGCAGCCAGCGGAAGTTCGGCAGACCCGTGAGCTCGTCGCGGCTCGCGAGCCACTCGATCTTGCGCGAGCGGGTGCGCACGAGCTCCTCGATCGCGGCCGCCTGCACCGCGCCGATCACCGCCGTGAGCCGCTCGACCGCGTCCAGGAACGCCTCGGGATCGGATTCCGCGAGCTCGCGCCGCAGCGCGCCGACGAGCACGCTCTGCAGCGAGGCGATGTCGGCAGAGAGCGAACCGACCCCGTCCTCGCCGCGGGCGTCGGCGAGCGCCACTGCCTGATCGTGGGCGGTCGTTCCCTCGCCGGGATTGGCGAGCGCCGCCACGACCCCCGAGATGAGGTCGGGCAGGGCGCGCGCGAGCTTGTCGGTGGGCAGCCGCTCGATCTCCTCGAGGCGGGTGCGCTCGATGAGCCGCAGGAGCCACTGCTTGGCGAGCTCCTCCCGCGCGGCCTCGAGCCTCGCGAGCGGGCCGTCGAGAGCGTCGGAGAGGCGGTTGGCGCCGGGTTCGGCCACGGTCGCACCAGCCTAATCGCAGCGTCGGCAGGAATCCGCTGGTCGTGCGCCGAATTGCGGTCCCGTGGACGCACTGCCGATCGACCCGGGCCTCGGGGCACTGCTTGAGCGAAACCGCGAAGCGCTCGTGCGCCGGTGGCTGATGCTGTCGGTCGAACGCTCGGACTTCGGCGAGCTCTCCTCCCGCCCCCTCGGCGAGCGCGTCCGCGAGCTCGACCTCCTGTGGGAGGCCGCGCGCGATGGCGAGGCCGCCGAGCAGCCGCCCGCGGTCACCGCGCCGGAGCCGCCGCCCGCGGGCGTCACACCGCTCTTCCGCAACTAGGCTGCGCCAATGCTCGATGTCGCCGAGGCACGCCGCCTCGTGCTGGCCGCCGTCCCTGGTCCGCTCCCCTCCGAGGCCGTGCCGCTGATGGAAGCCGCCGGCCGCGTGCTGGCGCAGGACGTGGCCGCAGCCGAGGATCTCCCGCCCTTCGCCGCCTCGGCGATGGACGGATATGCCGTGCGCTCGGGCCCCGAGGCGGAGCTCGAGGTGGTGGGCGAGTCGCGCGCGGGCGCCCCGGCCGGCACCGGGGTCGGTCCGGGTCAGGCGATCGGCATCTCGACCGGCGCGGCCA
>JACCYP010000208.1 GCA_013696425.1 Thermoleophilaceae bacterium | reverse complement strand
CGTTGGTCTTGCACCCCGCGGCCGAGCCGGAGAACACGCCGACCAGCTTCTTTGAGCTCGCCGACAGCAGGGGGCCACCGGAGTCCCCGCGGCAGGGTCCGATGCCCGGGGTGCTCTTGGTGTAGTTCGAACAGAAGACGTCCTTGTAGGCGCCCTTCGGGCAATCCACGATGCGAACGAGCCCCTCGCGAAGGAGCGTGTTCGCCCCTTCGGGCGGGACCACAGGCTTGCCGTCGACGACGTTCTCCGCGATGGCTCCGTACCCGCGGGAGCGCCCGTCCGCTCCGGCCTTGGGACGGTCGTAGCTCATGGAGCTCGGGGTCTGGGTGGCGTTGCGGCCGAGCTCGAGGTAGGCGATGTCGTTGGGCTTCACCGTCTTGGACCCCTTCTCGAAGTCGCGGCTCTCCTGGATGCGGGTGACGAGGAAGTCGTTGGGGGCGCTCGGCGCGGTGGCGAGATCGAGCAGACCGGCGAACACGCGAACCCGATCGGGGTCGTTGTCGACGCAGTGTGCCGCGGTCAGTACGACGGAGCGGGCGACGAGCGTGCCGGTGCACGTCTTGGTACTGGCCGGCTCGGTCTTGGTGGCATCCTTCTCGTCGATGAGGAACACGGTTGAGCCACTATCAGTCGCGGCGCTGCCGCCGACGATGGCGCCCGCCGGCGCGGCCGCCACGAGCACCGCACACGCGGCGAGGCAGGCAAGGAGGACTCTGCGGGCTCGTGCAGCGATGGGCGAGAGGCTATACAGCGCCTTAGGTGCGTGCGCCGCATCAGTCGGGGCGACTGGATTTGAACCAGCGACCGCTCGGCCCCCAGCCGGAGAACCAGGTGCGTAGATGCGTCCGGTCCCGTCCCCGCCGTCCCCACCGTCCCCGCCGGAGCACGATCTGGACGCATCGGACGGATCGATCGGTACCAAAGCGGTACCACGCGCCGCCCCGCATCGACTGACTGGCCGCAGACTGCCTCGACATCGTCACCTCGCTCGAGGAGGAGCCCGCCGGGGGCACCTTCGGGGGCGCGTCGCGGCGCTGCTAGGACTGCCCGACGAAGCTCACGACCTGCCCGCCGGTGGCCTCGCAACGCACGACGAGGGTGCCGTTCACTCCCTCGGCCACGCACTTGTAGCCGCGCACCGTGCGGACCTTCTGGTAGCCGCTCTTCGCCGCCAGGGCGTAGGCCTTCGTCTGTTCGAGCGCCTCGGTGCAGGGCACGCCCTGGGCCTTGATCTTGCTGTAGAAGTCGCCGGGGGTGCCGTCGGGGTTCACACCGCCCGGGCAGCTCACCGTGCCGGTGGGCACCGAGGCGCCGGCCGCGAGCCCGGCGTCGAGCGCCCGCGGGAAGTTCACCTTGACGTCGTTCACCTTGAGTGTGGCGAAACCCTTGGCCACGACCTCGAGGTCGTAGGTCCCCTTCTTCACGGGCAGGGTGAAGTGTCCCGCCACGATCGGCGTGGAGCTCTGGAGCTTGCCCTTCTGGTCGCGGGCCTTCACGACCGCTTTGGCGACCTGGTTCGCGATCCGCGCATCGTCGGGGCGCGCGCCGGCGGCCTCGGCGGCCGAGACCTTGGCGGCGTCGAACACGCGCCCGGTGATCCGCGGGCTCAGCGCCTCGCTGATGAGCTCCTTGTGGAGCGCGAGGTTCGCGTAGCGCGCGATGCTTTTGCAGCCCTCGTTGGCGCCGGAGTAGACACCAAGGAGCTTGCCCGTGCTCGCGGAGAGCAACGGGCCGCCCGAGTCGCCGCGGCAGGGTCCGGTCTTCGGATTCGACTTCGAGTAGTCGGAGCAGAAAGTGTCGGGGTAAGAGCCCTTCGGGCAGCTCACGATGCGCACGAGACCCTCGTCGAGGAACCGCCCGCCCGCGCCGTCGGGGATCGTTCCGTCCGCGTTCTCGGCCGTGCTCCCGTAGCCGCGGGATTTCCCGTTGGCGCCCGGCTTCGGTGCGCCGTAGGCGATCGAGCTCGGAACCCGGCCGGTGTCGCGGCCCAGCTCGAGATAGGCAAGGTCGTTCGGCTTGGTCCTGTTGCTCCCCCCCTCGAAGTCGCGGCTCTGCTGGATCTTCGTGACCATGAAGTCGCCGACCGGCGGCGCTGGTGCGGCCTGGCGGTCGAGCAGGCCGGTGAGCACACGCACGCGAACCGGATCCACGCGAGGATCCTCGGGAACCGAATCGTCGACGCAGTGGGCGGCGGTCAAAACCACCGACCGCGCGACGAGCGTCCCTGTACAGATGCGTTGGTGCGAGCGCTTCGGCTTCTCGATCCTCAGGAGCACCGTCGAGCCGGCGTCCGTGGCGGCCGTGCCGTCGATCATCGCGGCCGCCGGAGCGGCTGACACGAGTGCCGCGGCTGCGGCAAGGGAGGCGGCCAGGGAGGCCCTGCGACCAGTGAGCCCGATGCGGTGGGTATAGCAGTCGGCTAGGCCGGCGCGTCGCACGTGGCCGCGATCAAACCGTTCCGGCACCTGCTCGTCTACCCACCGATGATCCGTCAGATCGAGCGGGGATGGCGCGCCCGTCTGGTCTGGTTCGCGATCTCCGCCGCGAACTCGTCCTCGACCCAGGACCGGTACTACCGGCGATCGTCCGGGCCTCGCCCAGCCCACTCCGGCCCGAGAGCCCGCCGGGAAAGCGGGTTTCTGCGAAATCGGGGCGACTGGATTTGAACCAGCGACCGCTCGGCCCCCAGCCGGAGGACCGGGTGCATGTCCCCGGTCCCCGAGGTGAAGCCGATGATCCCGCCCGTGAATCCGCGCCCGTCGCGGATGTCCTCGATGTAGCGGTACTGCGCCCGCCAGCGCAGAGAGGAGTTTTCGGCGCTCGAGACCAGCTGCATCGCCACCTCTTTTTCGGGGGGGATGCGGAATCCGGATCCTCCCATCACGCGCTGACGGCGAACAGCTCCCACACACCGGGCACGCCTTTCAGCTGCCTGGCGCCAGCTTCCTCAAACTCGATCTCTGATCCGACGACGAGGTCCTTGACGGTTCGCGACGCGAGCGTCTGGTCGGCCTCGGCGAGGGAGCTGACCCGAGCAGCAATGTGCACCGCCATCCCGCCGATGTCTTCACCGATCAGCTCAATCTCACCCGTGTGCACTCCCGCGCGGATTGAGACTCCTTGAGACGAGAGCGCATCCCGCAGCGACTGGGCGCAGTTGACCGCAGCGGCCGGCCGGTCGAAGGTGGCGAGCAGGCCGTCGCCTGTGCTCTTTACGAGCTTGCCGCGGTGCGCCTGGATCTCTTGTTTCGCTGTGTCGTCATGACCCTCGAGCAGGATCCGCCATCGACGGTCCCCCAGCTCGGCGGCGGTCTCGGTCGAACTGACGATGTCGGTGAAGAGCACGGTCGCCAAGGCGCGGTCCGGCTCGGCGGCCTGTCGCCGTCCGGTCACGTATTCCTCGATCTCCGCGACCACCTCATCGGGATCGCCGATCCATGGCCAGTGGATCGACCCCGGGAGCTCGACCAGGCGCGCATCCGGGATGCGCTGCGCCATGAGACGCGCTCCCTCGATGGAAACCACGTCCCCCGACCGGTGGATGAGCAGCGTAGGGACGTGAATGGCGGGCAGCACGTCGCGCAGGTCGACCTCCGAGTCGAGGCGGAGAGCCGAGACGGCGAGGCCGGGACTCGCCGAAGCGCGCTCATACCTCCCCCACCAACGGCGAAAGCCCTCGTCCTCGAGTTTCTCGAAGGCGAGCATGGAGAGGCTTACCCCCTCTCCCCAGGCCTCGCTGGCACCCTCCAGCGTGATCTCGAATACATCCTCCGCAATGCCGTGGGGATAGTCCGGTGCCGCGAGCATCCTCGGGAACGCTCCGTACAAAACGAGCGACTCGACCGTGCCCGGATGATGCGCGGCGAAGAGCGCCGCCACGGCGGCACCCTCGGACCAGCCGACCACCACCGGCCGCTCGGCGCCCGTGGCCTCGATCACGGTCGCGAGGTCGTCGAGGTGCTGATCGAATCCGGCCGCGGCATCCAGCGGATCAGACAGTCCGCTGCCTCGCTTGTCATAGACCGTGACCCGAGCGAACGAGGCGAGGCGGTTCATGAAACGCCTGTACGGAGGATGTGCCCACGGAAACTCGAGGTGCGAGACGAAGCCGGGCACCAGAATCAGTTCCCGTTCTCCCGCACCGAAGGATTGGAACGCGAGATGGATTGCCCCGTTCCTCGCATAGCGCACTTCGGGCGGACTCGTGATCGGTGGCGCGATGGGCGCAGCTTAGACCGGAGGAATGTTGTGGACGCCGCGAGAGCGCGCTTGAACGTGGTGCCTGGATTTGATCGGGGCGACTGGATTCGAACCAGCGACCGCTCGGCCCCCAGCCGGAGGGCAGGGTGTGTCTATGCGTCCGCTCCCGTCCCCGCCGTCCCCATCGTCCCCGCGACGGGACGCGTTGGACACATCGGACGTATCGGTCGGTACCAAAGTGGTACTACGGGCCGCGGTCTGGCGGCGCCCAGAGGGCGTGGTCGTTGCGGCCAGCCGTGAGGGAGATCAGACTCTGCCGATGGAGCCGCTCGAGGGGGCAGGGCTAACACGCCCCGCCGGGCGCGATATTTGATCGGGACGCTACGGATGCTCGGTCCCTTCTCCCTATCGGGGCGACTGGATTTGAACCAGCGACCACTCGGCCCCCAGCCGGAGGACTCAGAGCGTGGATCCGTCCCGGAGCGTCCCGCCCGTCCTCACTGTAGGTCGGTACCAAAGTGGTACTTCGGCGACCCGGCTTCCAGGTCGAGGCGGCGCGGGCCTAGTCGCCCGGTTGCTCGTCAGCCAGCTGATTGCGCTTCCAGCGCGCGCAGCTTCATCATCACCGTGGGGGTCCACCTGGACGCGGGAACGATGCAGGTGGCAGGCGACGTGCCGGAGCCATCGCCGCCTGAGTACGGACCCGATGGCCAGCCGACGAAGTACGGGGGCTAGAACACGGTGTCGGCGAGCGCCACCACTACCACGACCAGGCCGCCGATGGCCGCCCGGAAGAGCGGGGATCACACCGCCGGGGAAATGTCGGGAGTGTTGCTCGGAGGCGGGCAACAAATGGGCAACGCACCCCACGGATCGCAGCCGCACTCCACCGAACACGAGTTGGCCGAAGCAGCGGCGTAACGCACAGAGCCGAACCCAACCGCACTCCAGACGAAAGCTACGGGAACCGAAGGTCAGAGGTTCGAATCCTCTCGGGCGCTCTGTTTTGGAGCCGAGTCGCTTACTCGTCGCTCGGCGGCTTTCCGTCCTTGCCGTTGAGGCCCTTGTCGTTGGAGATGACCCAGAACTTCTTCGCGCCGCTGACGGTGTAGGTCTTCGTGGGCAACTTCTGGGGGGCTGCGCCACCCAGCTCGTAGCTGCCCGAGATCGTGACCTTCGCCGACTTTTCGCCCTTGAGAGCCGCCCTCCCGGCCTTCGACATGCCGAACTTGAAGTTCCCGATCGGACCGTCGATGTTGCTGTCCGGCTTCTTCGCGTCCACGTCCACGTCCGCGACCTTCTTCTTGCCGAGCTTGAGGGTCACGTTCACGCGACAGCTCTCGCTCCGGCCGACGTAGCGACACTGGACCTGGCCCCCCGCCTTGTCTGTCCGCAGGCCCTCGAGGGTCACGTCGCCCACCAGCACGCCAATGGCCACCGGCGGGCAGCCATTCGGTCCAACCGGGTTGAACCCCCCC
>JACCYP010000192.1 GCA_013696425.1 Thermoleophilaceae bacterium | reverse complement strand
CGACCTCGCCGAGCGTCGCGATGCCCGAGACCGTGAACTCCTTCGCCGCGGCCTCCCCGGAGACCTTGATCTTCCCGCCGAGATCGACCTTCGCGCGGTCGGCCGAGGCCTTGTCGATCGCGACCTGTGAATTCTCGGCGGGCGGGGCGCCCTGCGAGTAGCGCAGCGGGTCGAAGGGCTTCGGCACGGCGGCCTGCACGAAGGTCGGCGCATTCTCGTTGCCGATCCGCTTTCCGTCGGGGCCGAAGATGGCCCCTTCGGAATCGACGCTGCCCGAGGCCTTCAGCACGCCCGCGGTGGAGGTGACCGTGGCGAGGGTGCTCTCGGGGAAGGTGCCGACCTCCGCGGCGTCGTCGGTGGTGAACGCCTCCTTCGGCGTGATCGAGACGTCCACGCCCTCGTTCGCGGTCTTGAAGATGTCGTCGAAGGACGAGTTGATCGTGTCGGTGAGCACGTAGGTGCCCGCCATCAGCGCGACGCCGAGCAGGATCGCGAGGGAGGTCAGGAAGGTGCGGAGCTTGCGGGCGGCGAGCCCGCGCAGGGCGAGCGCGGCCATCTACCGGGCGACGGCCTTCATCACGTCGAGGATCTCCGAGGGCGTCCCTGCCTCGGTGTCCTCGACGATCTTTCCGTCCACGAGCACCAGCAGCCGGTCCGCCGTAGCGGCGGCCTGGGCGTCGTGGGTGACCATCACCACGGTCTGGTCGAGCTCGTCAGCGGCGTGGCGCAGCAGGCCGAGGATGTCCTGGCTGGCCTGCGTGTCGAGGTTGCCGGTGGGCTCGTCGGCGAAGAGGACGGCGGGGCGCGATGCGAGCGCGCGCGCCACGGCCACGCGCTGCTGCTGGCCGCCGGAGAGCTCGGAGGGACGGTGGGTGCGGCGGTCGCCGAGCCCGACGGTGCCGATCAGCTCCTCGATCCACGCCTCGTCGGGCTTGCGCCCGGCGATCGTGAGCGGCAGCACCACGTTCTCCTCGGCGCTGCGCACCGGGATCAGGTTGAAGAACTGGAACACGAAGCCGAGCTTGTCGCGGCGTAGCTCGGTGAGCTTGCCATCGTCGAGCCCCGTGAGCTCGGTGCCGTCGATCGTGACGGTGCCGGCGGTGGGGCGGTCGAGGCCCGCGAGGATGTGCATGAGCGTCGACTTGCCGGAGCCCGAGGGCCCCATGATCGCCGTGAAGACGCCCTTCGGGAAGTCGACCGTCACGCCCTGGAGGGCATCCACCGCGGCGTCGCCCTCGCCGAAGCGGCGGGCGACATCGTTGGCTGAGACGATCGCGTCGGCCATGCGGCCGCGCACGGTAGCGCTACTCGCGCGAGAAGGGCTTCTTGTGCGCGAAGCCGAGATCGTCGAGCAGCCCGTCGAGCTTCTCGTCCATGTCGGCGTGCTTGGGCTCGTCGGGCTCCGGGGCACGGAAACGGCCCCAGAAGCCACCCGCGGCGACCTGCTCCTCGACCTCGGCGGTGAGGGTCACCTTCGTGCCCCACCCCGAGGGTTCGAGTGCCACGGTCCCGTGCGCGCCGTCGACCTCCCAGGCGACTGACCGTTCTGCCTCGGTCGGCTGGACACGGGCCTCTTCCCCGAGCGCGTTCTCGAGCCGGGTGCCAAGGCCGTCCCAGAGCTCGGGCGGTGACTTGACGAGGGTTCTTGACATCTCGTAGTTGGCCATCGCGGTCGGGTTTCTCCCATGCCGGGTCCAGTCCTCCAATGAACCGGATCCTGCAGCCTCAGCGGGCCGGAAGTACGCGCACGCGCGCCGATCCCGGCGGCAGTCCGGGCTTCCTTGCGGTCACGCGTGCCCGCCCAGCGCGCCTGAAGCGCACCGTCATCCGGGCGCGGCCGTTCGAGGCAGTGGTCGTGCGCCACTTGCCCACGCGGATTCTCGCGCCGCCGACGCTCGAGCGGATCCGAAGCCGGACCTTGCGGCCGGCCCGCGCGCGCTTCGGGCTCACGGTCACGCGGATGCGCTCGGCGCCGCGGCAGGGTGCGGCCGGAACGTCGATGCCGCTGAACGGCAGCGCGGCGGTCACCTCGCAGGCACCCGCGGTCGTGAGCGTCACACGGCCGCTGCCCGTGGCGCTCAGCTTCGATCCCGCGCGGGTGAAGGTGGCCAGCGCCTTCGGCGGCGCGTCGAAGCGGTAGCCGAGATCCCACATCTGCCCCGACGGCGCGACCGTGCCGTAGGTCCAGCCGGCCGGCGCCTCGTCGACCGGCTCGAAGAAGCCCCACTTCGCCGCGTCGCGCAGATCCGCCTTCCAGTAGGGCCAGTCGTGGATGCCCTGCTGGGTGCGCGTGGTGAGGTTCGCGCCGATGCCGCGGGCGGCGGCCGTGAAGTCGGCCTGGTGCATGCGCAGGTAGGCCTCGGCCGCGGCGCCCACGCCGTTTCGCAGCTGCTCGGGGACGGGTGCAGGAGTGCCGTCGCCGTTGCTGGTGAACAGGCGCGTGGCCTTCAGGGAGCGGATCAGCGATGTCGGGCTGTGCCCCTCGACGTAGTAG
>JACCYP010000170.1 GCA_013696425.1 Thermoleophilaceae bacterium | reverse complement strand
GTGGACGTCGCCGCCGCCCTCGAGATCCGCGGGTACGGGAACGCGGCGCGCCCCGCACACCGGAGACGAGCGTGGTCGCGCCACGACGTGAGGGTGCTCGCCGCCGCGGGCACACTCGTGCTCGTGGCGCTGGTCTCGCGGATCGCCGGGGCGGGCGCGTTCGACGCCTACCCGCGCCTCGAACTCGCTGCCGGCCTGCCGGAAGCCGTGCTGTGCGCCGGGCTGCTCGCCGCGGCGCTCCTGCCGTTCGCCGGGCGCTCGGCGCGCCTGGGGGTGGGGGGATGAGTGCAGTGGTGCGTGCCGCGGCCTTCGGCTACCACTATCCGGAGTCGGCGATGCCGGCGCTCGAGGACATCTCCTTCGAGCTCGAGCCGGGCTCGTTCACGGTGGTCGCGGGGCTGTCGGGCTCCGGAAAATCCACGTTGCTGCGCGCCGCCTGTGGCCTCGTGCCGCACTTCCACGGTGGGGATGCATCGGGCGAGTTCGAGGTCGGCGGCATGTCGCTGCGCGATCACGGCCCGAGCGACGTGGCTGCGGTGTGCGGCACCGTGCTCCAAGACCCCGAGACGCAGGTCGTCATGAACGGGGTGGCAGCGGAGATCGCGCTGCCGCTCGAGAACCGCGGCGAGGCCGCGGGCGCCGTGGCGCGCGGGGTGGAGGAGGCCGCGCTCTCGCTCGGCATCGCGCACCTGCTCGACCGCCGCACCGACACGCTCTCCGGCGGCGAGCTACAGCGCGTCGCCCTGGCCGCCGCGCTCGCCCACCGTCCGGCGCTCCTCGTGCTCGACGAGCCGACCTCGCAGCTCGACCCCGTGGCCGGCGACGACCTCGTGTGGCTGCTGCGCCGGCTGAACGAGGAATGGGGGACCGCGGTGCTGATCGCCGAGCACCGGCTCGAGCGCTGCCTGCCCGCGGCCGACCGCGTCCTCGCCATGCGCGGCGGGCGGATCGCCTGCGATGCCACGCCTGCGGATTTCCTCGCCTGGGCCTCGAAGGAGGAGCCCGTGCTCGCCACGCCGCTGGCGCGGCTCTTCACCGAGGCCGGGCTCGGTGCACCGTCGCCCGCGAGTGTGAAGGAGGCGCGCGCCGCGCTCGCCGCGGCCGGCTACGCCGAGCCGGGGGATGGGCAGGCCCCCGCTCGCCGGCCGGAGGAACGGCGGTTCGGCCTACGGCGCCGTCGTCCCGAGGCCGCGCTCGAGATGCGCGGCGTGTGGTTCGAGGTCGAGGACGGCCCGGTGATCCTGCGCGATCTCGACCTGCGCCTCGACCCCGGCGAGCGGGTGGCGCTCATGGGGCGCAACGGCGCCGGGAAGTCGACCGCGCTTCGCCTGGCGAAGGGGCTCGCGGATCCCACACGCGGGAAGGTTGCCGCGTGCGGGCCGGTCGCGCTCCTGCTCCAGAACCCGGGCGACTACCTCGTGCACGAGTACATCGCCGACGAGGTTGGGGAGGCCGCGCTCGAGCGGGCCGGGCTCGCCGGTCGCGGGACGAGCCACCCGCGCGACCTCTCCGGTGGCGAGCGCCAGCGGCTCGCCCTCGAGGTGGCACTCGGGCTCGCCGATCCTGCGGTGGTGCTCCTCGACGAGCCCACCCGCGGCATGGACCGCGCGCACAAGCTCGGGCTCGGGAAGCGGCTCGAGGCGCTCGCCGGCCGCGGCGCCGGAGTGCTCGTGGCAACCCACGATGCTGAGTGGGCTGCGGAGTGGGCCGACCGCGTGGTGCTGCTCGGCTCGGGCGCGGTGGTGGCAGACGGCCCCGCCGAGGAGGTGCTCGAGGGCGGCTGGCACTTCACGACGGACACGGCGCGCGCGGTCGGGCCGGTGCTGGTGCCGGAGGAGGGCGCCGCGATGGTGCGCGCCGTGCTGACAACGCGAAAGGAACTCGTGCCATGACCTGGAACATCGCCACCCTGATCGTGCTCGGCGCCGCCGTCGCCGGCGGTTTTGCATGGTATGAGCGCTCGCGGCCCGGAGCGCGCGTGCTCGCGCTCGTGGCCGCGATGGCCGCGCTGGCGGTGGTCGGCCGTCTCGCCTTCGCGGCCTTCCCGAATGTGAAGCCGACCACCGACATCGTGTTCTTCGCCGGCTATGCGCTCGGGGGCGCGCCCGGCTTCGCGGTGGGCGCGATCACGGCGGTCGCCTCGAACGTGTTCCTCGGACAGGGTCCGTGGACGCCGTGGCAGATGATCGGCTGGGGCGGGGTCGGTGTGTTCGGCGCCGTGATCGCGAAAGTCGCGAACGGGCGCGAGCTGAGCCGGTGGTGGCTGGCGACCGCGTGCGGGGTCGCCGGCCTCGGCTACGGCGCCTTCCTCGACGTCTACCAGACGAGCTACACCGCCCAGCCCGGCATTGACGGCTACTGGGTCGTGGCCGGTACCTCCCTGCCCTACAACCTCGCGCACGCGGCCGGCAACGTCGTCTTCTGCCTCGTGATCGGGCCGGCGATGGTGCGCGCGCTCACGCGCTACAAGCGCCGGTTCGAGGTGCGTTGGACCCCGCCGCGCCCGGCGGTGGCCGCTGCCCTGATCGGCGCCCTGCTGGTGGGTGGGCTCAGCGGCGGGGCCGGCGAGGCGGACGCCGCCCAGGTGTCGGCGTCGAAGGCAGGCGACCGCGCGCTCGCCTACCTGCGAGGCGCCCAGAACTCCGACGGCGGCTTCGGTGGCGCCGAGGGGCAGAGCTCGAGCCAGCTCTACTCGGCGTGGGCCGGGCTCGGCATCGCGTCGGCCGGCGTCAATCCAGCGGACGTGAAGAAGGGCGGCAAGTCGGTCCTCTCCTACACGCGCGCCGGTGCACGCGGGTTCACCGACCCGGGCGAGCTCGAGCGCACCATCCTGCTCGCCGTCGCGTCGGGTGCGAACCCGCGCAGCTTCGGCGGGAGGGACCTCGTGAAGGGCGTGATCTCCGAGCGGCGCTCGAACGGGTCGATCGGCGGCGTTCCGGCCCTCACGGCGTTCGGCATCCTCGCGCTGCGGGCGGCGGGAGAGGACGCGTCCTCCTCGCGTGTGCGCTCGGCGGCGAGCTGGCTCGCGCGCCAGCAGAACACCGACGGCGGCTGGGGGCTCGGGCCGAGGGGTGGCGCGAGCGACGTCGACAACACGAGCGCCGTCATCCAGGCCTTCGCGGCGGCCGGGCGGCGCGGTTCCGTGGACGTGCGCCGGGCGGTGGCGTTCCTGCGCAAGGAGCAGAACCCCGACGGCGGCTTCGGCGCCACCGGGGGATCGCCGTCCAACGCTCAGTCGACGGCCTGGGCGGTGCAGGGCGCGCTCGCGTCCGGAATGGGCGCCGACTCGCTGTCGAAGGGCAGCCGCTCACCCACCGAGTACATCGCGTCGCTGCAGAACTCCGACGGGTCGATCCGCTACTCACGCACTTCGACGCAGACGCCCGTCTGGGTCACCGGGCAGACGCTGACTGCCCTCGAGCGCAGGCCGTTTCCCATTGCGCGGGTGGCGCGGCGGGCCGTGGCTGTGTCCGCCGCCCCGGCCGCTCCCGCCTCGGAGGGGCGCCCGCGGGAGCGCCGGCGTCGTGAAAAGCGGGCAACCAGGGAGGCGGTCTCCGTGGAGTCGGCTCGCGGTCCCGCGTCCGCTCCCGATCGCGC
>JACCYP010000131.1 GCA_013696425.1 Thermoleophilaceae bacterium | reverse complement strand
GTGTGGCCGTGGCTCACCTCTCCGTCGCCCGTACTGCTGGTCGGCTTCGCACTGGGGGCGGCCCTCTTCGGACTGCTCATCCGTGGTGGCTCACTCGCCCTCGACGTGGCGGGTGGGGTTGCTTGGGCGGTACTCACCGTGCTCATGCTGGGTGCTTTCGGTGACCTCGCCGCGGGAACTGATGGACTCACCGAGCCGCGCGGCGCCGTTCTTGGCGCCCTGGTTGGCATCGCCCTCGCCGCCGGGGCCGGAGCGGCGGGTCTCATGACCCCCTCACCCCCCGAGTGGGAAGACGACCCAAGTCCCTAGGCGCCGAGCCCGCGGTCGCGCCCGAGGCGGCCGTCTGCCACGACCCCCGGGGTCTAGGATCAGGCGCGCATGAGCATTCTCAGGAACCTGGAATCGAAGATCGAGGGCCTCGTCGAGGGCACCTTCTCGCGCGCCTTCAAGTCAAAGGTCCAGCCCGTTGAGATCGCGCGGAAGCTCGCCAAGGAGATGGAAGAGTCAAAGAACGTGTCCGTCTCGCGCGTCTACGTGCCGAACGACTACGTCGTGTTCCTCTCTCCGGCCGACCGTGAGCAGTTCGCCTCGTACGAGACCGGCCTCCAGAAGGAGCTCTCCGACTATCTGCTCGAGCACGCCCGCAAGGAGGGCCTCGCCGTGGTCACCCGGCCGGTGATCTCGTTCAAGACCGACGAGCGGCTGAACGTCGGCGAGTTCGGCATCCAGGCCCGGCTGCTCGACGTGCCGGAGGACGAGGAGGAGGCCCCCCAGTCCGGCGACTTCGGACACACGATGATCTACTCGCCCGATCGCGAGGCGCGCAAGCTGGTGGCGCCCGGGCGGGCCAGCCGTGCGCTGCTCGTGAGCGACGGTAAGCGCACGGTGCTCTCCGGCAGCCGCGTGGTCCTCGGTCGCAGCCGCGACTGCGACATCGTGCTCAACGATCCGAACATCTCCCGTCACCATGCCGAGCTGCGTAAGGCCGAGGACGTCTGGTCGGTGCACGACCTCGGCTCGACCAACGGCATCAAGGTGAACGGCCACAAGGTCCCCGAGACATCGCTCGAGCCCGGCGACGAGATCTCGATCGGGCTCTCCCGTATGACGTTCGAGCAGGAGTAGAGGCCGTGGCCGACGACCCGGTTGCGATCGCGCTCAAGTTCGGCTTCCTGGCCGTGCTCTATCTCTTCCTGCTGTGGGTGGCGCGCTCCTCGCTGCGCGACCTGCGCCGCGAGGCCTCCGGCTCCGGCTTCGACGACATGGTCGAGTCGCCCACCGAAGCGGTGCAGCGCGGCGGGCGCCCGTCGAAGGGCCCCGACCTGCGCGCGGGTGTGGAGCCACGGCTCGAGGTAGTGGCGGCGATGAACCAGGAGCCCGGCGACCACCTCGTGCTCGGCGACGGCGCCATGCTCGGGCGCTCCGACAACGCCGACGTGCGCGTCGAGGACCCCTTCGCCTCCTCAGCGCACGCGCGCATCTTCGCGCGCGGGCAGTTCATGTTCATCGAGGACATGGGCTCGACCAACGGCACCTACTTGAACGGCCGCCAGCTGCGCCGCCCGGAGCAGCTGAAGACCGCGGACACGATCCGGATCGGCGACACCGAGTACCGCTATCAGGAGTAGTGCACCCCCTCCCTCGATCACCGTCGCCCATGGACGCCGCTGACCTTCGCCTGACGACACCCGCGACCGCCGAGATAGCGCTGCTATCCCGGCTGGCCGCGTGCGCCGTCATGCTCGGTCACCGACGCCCATGGTCTGACGGTGCTCTCGGTCGGGGGTGTGCCCTCGCATGGCGCTGAAGATCGTCGAGGAGGCCGCCCTCACCGACGTCGGCCGTCAGCGGTCGGCGAACGAGGACGCCTACTTCGCCACCGCTCCGATGTTCGCCGTCGCCGACGGGATGGGTGGCGCGCAGGCGGGTGAGGTGGCATCGAGCATGGCCGTCGAGTCGATCGGCGGTTGGCAGGACGGTGGCTCGCCCGAGGACGCCCTGCGTGAGGTGATCGAGGACGCCAACCGGCGCATCCACGAGCTCTCCCGCAGCGATGAGTCGCGCGCGGGCATGGGTACCACCCTCACGGCCGTGGTGGCGGGCGAGCACGACATCTCGATCGGCCACGTCGGCGACTCGCGCGCCTACCTCTTCCGCGACGACGAGCTCACTCGCCTCACCGACGACCACTCGCTGGTCGAGGAGCTCCGCAAGCAGGGCAAGATCACGGCCGAGGAGGCCGAGACCCACCCGCAGCGCTCGATCATCACGCGCGCGCTGGGCCCGGAGGGCCACGTCGAGGTGGAGACCTTCAGCGCGCCGGCGAAGGCAGGCGACTTGTACCTGCTGTGCTCGGATGGGCTCACGAGCATGGTCGGGGACCCGCGCATAGGCGAGATCCTGCGCGGCGGCTCCTCGCTCGAGTCGACCGCACGCCAGCTGGTGGACGAGGCGAACGCAAACGGCGGCCGCGACAACGTGACGGTGGTGGTCTTCCGCCTCGGCGAGGACGTCGCGGAGGACGCCGACAGCGACACGCTCGCGGGAGCCGAAACCGGCGCGATCTCCGTCGAGGACGTGCGCGAGGCGCAGGCCGCCGACGCGACCGCCGTGATCTCCAAGCAGGACGTCGAGCGCGCACAGGCCGACGCCGAGCCCGACCCCCCGCCTACCGGCGTGGCGAGCTCCACCGCGCTGCGGCCGCCGCCGCCGCACAGCCGGCCGCGCAAGCTC
>JACCYP010000089.1 GCA_013696425.1 Thermoleophilaceae bacterium | reverse complement strand
CTCGAGCCGCCCGGCGGCGTGGGCCGCGGCCAGCACGCCGCCCGCGGTGCCGGCGCCGGCCGTGG
Source organism: Thermoleophilaceae bacterium (assembly GCA_013696425.1). Lineage (GTDB taxonomy): Bacteria > Actinomycetota > Thermoleophilia > Solirubrobacterales > Thermoleophilaceae > JACCYP01. The sequence continues at coordinate 7,270 of JACCYP010000089.1, read as the reverse complement.
CGAGCGGCCCTGCGTTGCAGTGGGTCAGCGCGCGGTCCCCAGGCTTGAACAGGGCGGCGCCGGCCTCCGCGATCCGGCCGTCCTCCTCGGCTCGCTCACGGGCCATCTCTTCGGCCAGGGCGAGTGCGGCGCTGGACTCGCTCCCCACCGAGCGCATCCGCTCGAGGGCGAAGCGCAGGTTCACGGCGGTGGGGCGGGTGGCGGCGAGCCGCTTCTCGATCGCGGCCGGGTCCGCCCCGGCGTTCAGGCCCACGACCCATCCGTACGCCGTGGCCAGGCCGATCGACGGCGCCCCGCGCACGGCCAGCCGCTCGATCGCCTCGGCCACGTCCTCGTGGGTCTCGCAGCGGATCCAGCGCTCCTCGGCGGGCAGCAGCGTCTGGTCGAGCAGCTCGAGCGTGCCCTCGCGCCAGCGCATCGGCCGCACGGGCTGCTCAGGCGGCACGGCGCTCGAGGTGCGCGAGCTGATCCGCCAGCCGCTCGCTGGCGCGTGTCAGCTCGCCCTCGGCGGCGGCGCGGTCGGTGCGGCCGCGGAGATCGAGCGCCGCCTCCTTCACGTCCGCGGCGTAGGGCGCGAGCGCCGCGCGATCGGCGCGTGAGAGCCGGTTCCATCGCTCGTAGAGCCCGCGAGCGACACGCATGATGGGGGCCATCGAAGAGGCATGGTCGCGCGTGGGGTGGACGTCACAACCGAGCCCGTCCGCGGAGCGCTCGGGTCAGGCAGCGCGTGCGGCGTTCGCCACTGAGGAGACCCGCGGCCCCCTGCGCTGCTCACGACGGCGTTCGCCGCGGCGAAAGCGCTCGAGCGCGGCGGCGATCTCGCGGTATCCGGCCGGGTTCACGGCCATGCCGATGTGGCTGGCGCCGATCTCGACGTGCTTGGCCGCCGGATCGAGGCAGGACTCCCACTGCACGATGCCGTCGTGCTTGGAGTAGATCGACACGAAGCCCACACCACGCGGGAAGCGGGCGGTGAGGTCGTCGTCGAACGCTTCGCAGCAGTCGCCCCTGAGGCAGCGGTAGTTGAAGAGCCCCGGCGCGCCGAGCGTTCCGAGCGCGCCCACCGCGTACACCTGCGCCTTGACGACGGGGTGGATGGCGAGCTGGTCGGTGAGTGGCGAGCCCAGCGTGACGATTCCGGAGACGAGGTCCGGTCGGCGCCGCGCCAGCACGCGCGCGAAGCAGCCGCCGCGGCTCTGGCCTATCACGGCCACCCGCTCGCCGCACTTCTCGAACAGCTCCTCGACGCGTGCCTCGAGCCGGTTCACGGCGTCGGCGGAGCAACTCACGTTCATGCGCATCTGGGCGCTGCAGGTGCGATGGCCGGTCTGGCGCAGCCAGCGCGTCATGACGCCGAGGGAATCGTCGCCCGCGAGGAAGCCCGGGATCAGCACAACGGGCTGGCCGCCCGCATCGCGGATGCCTTCTCCGCGGTAGACCGGATCCCGTAGGAGGGCTGCGACTTCTCGTGCCATCGTCGCCTCGCGCCAGAGCGGAGGCAGTCGGAGCAAGCTCACGACGGGCACGTTACCTCCCGGACAGGCGAATAAGCTTCCGGCGTGCTCGCTTCTGTCATCTCAGAACCTCATATATCCGTCGAGGAGCGCCCGGATCCCGCTCCTGAAGCGGGAGAAGTGCTGGTCGAGATCAAGGGCGCCGGGATCAACGGAGCCGACCTCCTGCAGCGAAAAGGGGCCTATCCGGCGCCCCCCGGAGCGCCCGCGGACATCCCGGGGCTCGAGTTCGCGGGGGTCGTGAAGGCCCTCGGCGAGGGCGCCGAGCGCTTCTCCGAGGGCGATCGCGTGATGGCCATCGCCGGAGGCGGGGGCCAGGCCGAGCTGATCGCGGTCCACGAGCGCCAGCTGATGCCGGTGCCTGAGGGCCTCGGATGGGACGAGGCGGGCGGTCTGCCGGAGGTCTTCACGACCGCGCACGACGCGCTCTTCACCCAGGCGGAGCTCGGTCCCGGCGAGCGGCTGCTGGTGCACGGAGGCGCCGGGGGAGTGGGCACGGCGGCGGTTCAGCTCGGCCGCGCCACGGGGGCACGCGTGACCGCCACGGTGCGCAACGCCGACCTGCGCGCCGGGGTCGAGGATCTCGGCGCGACCGCGATCGACCCCGAGGGCTTCGAGGATCACGGGCCCTTCGACGTCGTGCTGGAGTTGGTGGGCGCGCCGAACCTCGGCGGCAACCTGAAGGCGCTCGCGATGGACGGCCGGATCGTGGTTATCGGCGTCGGCGCCGGACCGAAGACCGACATCAACCTGCTGGCGATCATGGGCAAGCGCGCGACCCTGCGCGGCTCGACCCTGCGCGCCCGCCCGCTCGAGGAGAAGGCGATGTGCGCACGCCGCCTGGAGCACGAGGTGCTGCCGCTGTTCGAGACCGGCGCGCTGAAGGTGCCGGTGGCCGAGACCTTCCCGCTCGCCGAGGTGGAGGCCGCCTACGAGCGCTTCGCCGCGGGCGGCAAGCTCGGCAAGATCGTGCTCCTTACCTAGACGGGGGCGCCGGGAGGCTCGCCCGCGTCCATCGGCTTCACCCACAGCTCGTCCACGAGGATCACGATGCCCGTGAGGATCGGCACGGCCACCACCAGGCCGAGGAAGCCGAAAAGTTGTGCGACCACGAGCACGCCGACGGCGATCACGGCGGGGTGGAGCTTCACGGCGCGCGCCATGATCACCGGCACGGTCACGCTCGCCTCAAACTGCTGCACGCCGGTGTAGAGCAGGATCACGAGCAGGGCCTTGCCCGGGGAATCCGCGAGCGCGAGCAGCACCGGGGGCAGGCCCGAGATGAACGCGCCGTAGTAGGGCACGACCGTGAACAGCGCCGCCAGGATCGCGAACAGGCTCGCGAACTCGAGCCCGATCAGCTGGAGGCCGAAGTAGAGGAGGATCGCCGTCGCGGTCATGTCGATGGCGAGGCCGCCCATCCAGCCGAGCCACGAGGAGCGCATCCGGCTCATGATCCGGTCGGCGTCCTCCCGCCGGCCCGGCGGCACGAGCGAGCGCAGCCCGCGCAGCAGGGGGTCCGGGCTCACGGCGATGAAGTAGGCCGTGACGAGCACCACCAGCATCGCGCCGAGCGCTCCGGCGACGCCGAGGCCGATCGATGCGATCGGGCCCGCCAGCCTGCCCGGCCGGTCGAGGTAGCGCTGCAGGTAGTCCTTCGCCCGTTCGCCCGCCTCGCCCGGCTCCGCGCCGGTGATGTTGTCGATCCGCTCCTCGAGGTCCTCGATGATCGTGGGGACGTCGTCCACGAACTCCTGCATTTCGTCCACGAACGGTGGGACCACTAGGGCGAAGATGCCGAGCAGGATCGCGATCCCGGCGAGCATCGCGAGCAGTGCGCCGAGCGCCCGCGGGATGTGGATGCGCTCGAGGAGGTCGGCGGCGGCGGCGACCGGGATGGCGATGATCACCGTGATCAGGACCGCCAGCAGGAGCGTCACGAGCTGCTGGAAGAGCAGCCCGAGAACAAGAAGGCCGGCCGCGAGGAGAACCGCGCGATATGCAATGGCTCCCTCGCGACCGGCCATGAACCGGACGTTAGTGATTCATCCGGCTTACTTGGTGAAGCCCTCCTCCTTGAGGTAGGAGGCGGCCACTGCCTCGGGCTTCTCCTTGTCGATCGTCACACGCGAGTTGAGCTCCTGCATGACCTCCTCGTTGAGCGGCTCCTGGACGCTCTCCACGATCTCGCGGCCCTTCGGGCCGAGCTCGTCGGCCGTCGGCTTGCGCACGAGCAGCGTGACGAAGTACGGCGGGAACAGCTGCTTGTCGTCCTCGTAGGAGGCGTACTTGTTGAGGGCGAACTCGCCGTCTGTCGAGAATCCGAACGTGAGATCCGACTGGTTCTTGTCGAGGTCCTCGAACTTGCCCTGGCTCGACACGAACTTCGGCTTCCAGTCATACACCTGGTTCAGGCCGAGCAGGCAGTCCGTGCGCTGGCGGCACTCGGGGAAGCCCGAGATCTTGTACTTCGTGCCCGCGTTCTCTGCCAGTTCGGACACGGTCTTCGGGTTGCCCACCTTCTCCGCAAACTCCTTGCTCGAGGCGATGCGGAACGTGTTCTCGAACGGCGTCTGGGTGAACGCGACGATGTCGTCGCCCTTCAGCTTCTCCTCGAGCTGGCTGAAGGATTCCTCCTTGTCGCGCGGCACGTCGTCGGTTTTCACCTTGTAGAACGACGTGAGCGCCGTGCCCGAGTACTCGGGGTAGGCGTCGATCGTGCCCTTCTTGAGCGCCTTGAAGGCGATCTGCTCCGAGCCGAGGTCGAGCTGCTTGTCGACCTTGTACCCGGCGGCCTCGAGCGACTGCGCGTAGATCTCGCCGAGGATGTACTGCTCGGCGAAGTTCTTCGAGCCGATCGTGATCTGCTTCTTGCTCGCGTTCGCGGGGTCCTTCTCGATCAGCTTGGAGTCGCCTCCCGAGTCGCCCGAGGTGGTGCTGCTTTCGCCGCCACTGTCCTCGTCGTCGCCGCACGCGGCCATGACGAGGCTCAGGGCAAGTACCGCGAGAATCGCGGTGATGATCCGTCTCATGCTGTCTTTTCCCTCCTGCGTAGTGGTAATGAGAATCGCTTCTCCGGCTCGGCGGCCTTCAGGCCCTTGGAGGTCGCCGCACGTTGAGCAAGGCCGAGCCCGGCATCGGTCGCCAGGGTGATCACGGCGATGACGATGGCCGCGCCGAGCTGCCCGGGGTCGCCGTAGGTCTGGGGCTCGAGGATCGGTATTCCGAGCGACTGGACGTTCGCGAGCGGCGCGATGGTGGCCGTGGCGACCACCGCCACCGCGGAGGTCCGTATGCCGCCGAAGATCGTGGGGGTGGCGAGCGGGAACTCGACCTGGCGGATGATCTGGGTCTCGGTGAGCCCCACCCCGCGCGCGGCATCCACGGTTTCGCGGTCGACCTGGCGGATGCCGACGAAGGTGTTGGTGAGGATCGGCGGGATCGCGAGCAGGGTGAGCACCAGCACGACGTTGGTGAACCCGATGCCCACGAAGGCGACGAAGAAGGCGAGCAGCGCCAGCGTCGGCACGGCGCGGCCCACGTTCGAGACGGTGACCGCCAGGAACTCGCCCACCCCGCGGTGGCCGAGCCACAGGCCGATGGGCACGGCGATCGCGACGGCGATCGCCATGGCCACGACGCTCACCACCATGTGCCGCGCGGCGAGGTCGAGCAGCTCGCTCGGGCCGCCGATGCAGACGCCGCCGGACACCGACTCGCGCTCGGAGACGATGAAGTCGATCGCGTCCTGGAACGCGCCCAGGTTCTCGGGGGGCGGGGGGCAGGAGACCTCGGCCATCAGGCCTGGGCCCTCCGCCACGGCAGCGCGAGCCGCTGGCCGCCGAGCACGATCAGGTCAAAGGTCGCCGCCAGCAGGATCGCGAGGCCGCCGGCCACCACGACGTTCGACTGGAAGTAGATGCCCCCGGTGCCGGCGTTCGCCGAATAGATCTGCTCCCCGAGCCCGCCGCCGCCCGCGAAGAACGCGAGCGTCGCGAGGCCGACCGTGGTGGTGAGCGCTATTCGCAGACCGGCGAGGATCTCGGGTAGCGCGAGCGGCAGCTCCACCTGCCACAGCGTCTGGCGCTCGGTGAGACCCATGCCCCTCGAGGCGTCGACCGTCTCTGCGGGCACCCCTCGCAGGCCGGTGGTGATGTTGCGGAAGAGGATCAGCAGCGTGTAGGCGGTCAGGGCGATGATCGCGGTCTTGTCGCCCCGGCCGGTGATGGGCAGCAGCAGGAAGAACGCCGCCACGCTCGGGACCGTGTAGAGCGCGCCGGTGACCGCGGTGATCGGCCCGGTGAGCCAGCGCCGGCGATGTGCGATCAGCGCGAGCGTGAATGCGATCACGAAGCCGATGGCCACCGAGGTGAGTGTGAGGAAGACGTGCTCGAGCAGCGGCTTCATGTACTTGTGGAGGTTCTCGGCGATCCAGTCCGGGCAGAAGCCGTCGTCGGCGACGCAGTTCGACTCGGAGCGATCGCGCAGCTCCGTGGCGGCGAAGAGCGCGTTCACTGCGGGGTCGGGTGGTGCTCGACATGGCCGGTGGTGGCCTCCGTGCCGAGCGCCTGGCTGATCGCCTCGATCGAGAGCACGCCCTTCACGCGGCCCTGACCGTCGACAACCGGTGCGTAGCGGCTCTCGGAGGTGAGCACCTCGGCCAGCGCGTCGCGCAGCACGGAGTCGAGCTCGACGATGGGCTCGGCCGGCGTCTTCGGCTTGTCCGGCACCGTGTCGCCCTCGAGGTCGCCGCCCCACGTCCAGCCGAGCGGGCGCCCGTCGTCGTCCACGAGCAGCAGGTAGTCCAGATCGGCATCGGCGATCCTGCGGCGCGCGTCCACCACCGATTCGCCGGCCTTGGCCTGCGCGGCCGTCCAGAGGTCGATGTCGCGCACGCGCTGGAGTGCGAGGCGCTTGAGCGCGCGGTCGGCGCCCACGAACTGCTCCACGAACTCGTTCGCCGGGTGCAGGAGGAGGTCCTCGGGCGAGGCGAACTGTGCGAGGTGACCGCCCTGCTGCATGACGGCGATGACGTCGCCCATCTTGATCGCCTCGTCGATGTCGTGGGTCACGAACACCACGGTCTTGCGGATCTCCGCCTGGAGGCGCAGAAACTCGTTCTGGAGGCGTTCGCGTGTGATCGGGTCGATGGCGCCGAACGGCTCGTCCATCAGCAGCAGCGGCGGGTCGGCGGCGAGCGCGCGTGCCACCCCGATGCGCTGGCGCTGGCCGCCGGAGAGCTGGGCGGGGTAGCGCTTGCGGACGAGGTCCGGGTCGAGCGAGACCAGCTCGAGCAGCTCCTCGACGCGGGCGTCGATGCGGGGCTTGTCCCAGCCGACGAGGCGCGGCACCGTCGAGATGTTGCGCTCGATCGTCTGGTGCGGGAACAGGCCGATCTGCTGGATCGCGTAGCCGATCTCGCGCCGCAGCTCGGCGGGCTTTCGCTCGAGCACGCTCTGGCCGCCGAGGAGGATGTCGCCGGAGGTCGGATCGATCAGCCGGTTGATCATCCGCATGGCCGTGGTCTTGCCACAACCGGACGGGCCCACGAGCACGCAGATCTCCCCCGCGGGTACCTCGAACGACAGGTTGTCGACCGCCGCCTTGTCCTGTCCCGGGTAGCGCTTCTGCACCTCCCGGAACTCGATCGAGACGGCCTCCGGCTTCGCGTCTTGCGTCTGTGCCAAGACGCGAAGCCTATATAGCCGGGGGACCCCGGCGTCCCCCGCTAGTTCAGCCGCTCCACGACCATCGCC
>JACCYP010000079.1 GCA_013696425.1 Thermoleophilaceae bacterium | reverse complement strand
ATCGAGCCGCCGGTGAACCCGACGACCACTATCCGTCCGCCCTCCGCGAGGGAGCGCAGCGAATCGGTGAAGCGGTCACCGCCCACCGGGTCGAGCACGAGATCCACGCCGCCGCCGGAGACCTCCTTGGCCTCGTCCTTCCAGGCGCCGTCGGAGCGCACCACGTGGTCGGCTCCGGCCTCGCGCGCCACCCTCTCCTTCTCGTCGCTCGAGACGACTGCGATCGTGCGTGCACCCACGCCCTTCGCCACCTGCAGCGATGCGGTTCCCACGCCCCCGGCGGCGCCGTGCACGAGCACGGTTTCGCCCGACACCAGCCGTCCGCGCGTGACCAGCGAGAAGTAGGCCGTGTGGTAGTTGAGGATCAGGCTCGCGCCCTGGGCGAAGTCGAGCCGCTCGTGCAGGGCGAAGGTCATGAACGCGGGTGCGACCGCGGCCTGGGCGAAGCCGCCGAGCGCACAGAAGGCGGCCACGCGGTCGCCGGTGGAGAAGCCCGAGTCCTCGGACGCATCGCGCACGATGCCGCCCACCTCGCTGCCGGGCACGAACGGGAGCTCCGGCTTCAGCTGGTACTCGCCGCGGGTCTGGAGCACCTCGGGGAAGGAAACGCCGGCCGCGTGGACATCCACCACGACACCCGATCCGGGCGTGAGCATGTGCGAGGTGCCGGGGTCCGGGAGCTCCTCGATCGACAGCGCCGAGCGCGGTCCGGTGAGCTCTGTGATCTGGATCGCCTTCACGGCGGCGAGGGGTACCGGTTGCCCATGGGCCGCCGACCCTAGTAGGTTCCGCGCGGCGTGGACTTCTCTCGTCTCAACCGGTCGGAGCTCGTCGGTTTCGTCGGCGCAGCCGTCCTGTTCCTCTCGCTCTTCCTGCCGTGGTTCGCCACGAAGGAGGATTCGCTCGGGGAGATCAACGGCGCGCCCGCACCCGACGGGTTGAACGCGTTCGGCGTGTTCGGGTCGCTCGACTGGCTGCTCGTCGCGGCCTGCACGGCGCCGTTCATCCTCGCCTACATCATCGTGCGCGGGCACGAGCTCTCCTGGCGCCCGGGCGAGATAACGATGATCGTCGGCATGATCGCCTTTGCGCTGATCCTCCTGAACGGGGTGATCCTCGGCAAGCCGGGTGAGCCCCCAAGTGAGAGCACGCGCGAGATCGGCTGGTACGTCGGGCTGCTTGGCTCCGTCCTGCTCATGGCCGGCGGGTTCATCCGCCAGGGCGAGGGTGGCCGCACCCGTAAACCGCCCGGCTCCGTGGGCTAGCCCGCCTTGCCCGAGCCCATTCAGGACACGGTCCCCGACCGCAACCTCGCCCTCGAGCTCGTGCGCGTGACCGAGTACGCCGCCCTCGCCGCCGCCCGCTGGACCGGCCGGGGCGACAAGCTCGCGGCCGACCAGGCCGCCGTCGACGCCATGCGCCTGATGCTCGGCTCGATCCAGATGGACGGCACCGTCGTGATCGGCGAGGGCGAGAAGGACGAGGCGCCGATGCTCTACAACGGCGAGCGGATCGGCGATGGCTCGCCACCGGAGGTCGACATCGCAGTCGACCCGCTCGAGGGCACCACGCTCTGCGCCAAGGGCATGTCCCGCGCACTCGCTGTCATCGCGCTGTCGGAGCGCGGCACGATGTTCGACCCGGGCCCGATCGTCTACATGGAGAAGATCGCCGGTTCGCGCCGGATCGCGCATCTGCTCGACCTCGACCGCCCGCTCGGTGAGACGATGGAGCTCGTCGCCAAGGAGAAGGGCACGGGCGTCGAGGACGTGACCGTGATCATGCTGGACCGCCCCGACCGCCATTCGGAGGCGGTTGAGGACGTGCGCCGCGTGGGGGGGCGGATCCGCTTCATCGAGCACGGCGACGTGTCCGCTGCGCTCGACGCGGTCGACGAGAACTCCACCATCGACCTCCTGTGGGGGATCGGCGGCACACCCGAGGGCGTGATCTCGGCCGCCGCGATCAAGTGCGTGGGCGGACAGCTGCTCGGGCGGTTGTGGCCGCGGGACGAGACGGAGCGCAGCGCCGCCGCCGATGGCGGCTACGACGTGACCGAGATCCTCGACGTGGAGCGCCTGGTCTCGGGCGAGGATGTCTTCTTCTCGGCCACTGGCGTCACCGATGGCGACGTCCTCAGCGGCGTGAGCTACGACGCCGAGGGCGCCGAGACCGAGTCGCTCGTGACGCGCTCGCGGTCGAATACCACCCGCCGCATCAAGGCCCGGCACGACCGCGCGAAGCTGCGCGAGCTCTCCGGCCAGCGCGCGGGCTAGCTAATCGGCGGCCGACGGCTCCCCGGCAGGGGTGCCGTCTTCGAGCAGCTTGCCGACCTTCGACTCCTCGAGCTCGAGCTTCGCAAGCGAGCGCAGGAAGCCGTGGGTCACGATCACGTGGATGCGCAGCTGGGTGACGCGGTAGATCCAGCGGCCGATCTTCCCGAACCAGCCCCAGCCGCCGATCATCGGGTAGAAGTTCGTGACCTCCGAGGAGACGCGCGTTATGACCTCGTCGTTGGCGTCCTCGGACTCCTCGCGCTCGACGGTGATCCGAAGGAACCCGTCCTTCCCGCGGCCCTTCGGCGCCACCAGCAGGCCCTTGTCGATCCGCCAGGTGACGGTCCCGCCGTTCGCGTTCGTGTCGTATTCCGGCCCGTGGAAGCGCAGCAGCACGAACGGCCGGCGGAAGACGACGATCTCGCGACAGTCCTCGCCGTAGACCACCCGCAGGATGCCGAGCGATATGCGCGTGAGGTAGGCCCAGTAGGTGCGCGCGAGGCGCTCCAGGTACTCCGGGCGCCACATCCGCTCGAGTTCCTCGCGCGGAAGCTCGAGCTCGGCGGTCTGCTTCGACGAGACGGGCTGGTTCGGGCCGGAGTCCGACTGCGGGGGATCCACGATCCGGACGCGCGCGAGGTCCTGGGTCCGCTTCGGGAGCTGCAGTTTCACGGCAGGAGCATTACCGCAAGGCGCTCTCCGGGCGCGATTTCGCCCTCTCCCGCCGTCACGAGCGCCAGTGCCTGCGCCCCGAGCATCGAGGTGAGGATGTGGGAGTTCTGGGTTCCGGTCGAGGTGGCGCGCCAGCCGCCGGGGCCGGCTTCCAGCGAGCAGCGCACGGCCTGGTCGCGCTCGGGGTCGCGCGGGAAGGGCTCGCCGGCCATCGCCTCCGCCGCCGGCTGCGCGGGGTCGGCTCCGAGGAGCGCCCGCAGAGCCGGGTGGGCGAAGAGGTGGAAGGTGACCATCGCGGAGACCGGGTTCCCGGGCAGGCCGAACACGAGCGCGTTCCCCCGCCGGCCGAACCACGTCGGCTTGCCTGGCTTGAGGCGAACGCGCCAGAAGATCTCCTCGGCCCCGAGCTCGGTGAGCGCCGGCTTCACGTGGTCGTGCTCGCCCACCGACACCCCGCCCGACACACACACGACCTCGACGGCGTCCATGGCCTCCGCCAGCGCGGCACGCGTGGCGTCGTGGTCGTCAGGCACCAGGCGCCGCATCACGACCTCCGCGCCCGCGGCGCGGGCCTGGGCGGCGATCGCGTAGCCGTTGGAGTTGCGGATCTGGCCCGGCCCGAGCGCCGTGCCGGGCTCCACGAGCTCGTCGCCCGTGGTGAGCACGGCCACCGAGGGCCGCCGCGCGCATCTCACCTCGGGCCGCCCGACCGAAGCGAGCACCGCGATCTCGGCGGGTCCCACCGAGGCACCCGTGGCGATCACGACCTCGCCGGCGCGCATGTCCTCCCCGGGACCGCGCACGTTTGCAC
>JACCYP010000068.1 GCA_013696425.1 Thermoleophilaceae bacterium | reverse complement strand
GGTCGCGCTCGCCCGGGCGGGCGCCGGCCTCGGGCTGCCCGGCTCCGCGGCGCTCCTGGCTCTGGGAGCGCGGCGCGCGGCCGTCCTCACGCTCGAGCCGCTCGCGCGTGGAGGTGTTCGAGCGCTTGGTGTAGTCCGGCTGCTTGCCCTTGAGGCCCGGCTGGTAGGGGCCGGTGTAGGAGCCGCAGTGGCGCTGCAGCTTCTCGTCGGGATCGTTGGTGTACTCGCCGCACTCCGAGACGAAGATGCCGGTGCGCAGGACGTGGGAGAACTCGTCGAAGGCGTTCACCGCGAGCACCTGCCAGTAGACATAGTTGAGCAGCGACTCCATCCCGGTGAAGCCCTTGCCCTTGTCGGCGGAGACCTTGTCGGGCGCGGGCGGCGCGGTGTCCTTCGCGCGCGGGTCGGTCTCGATCGCGCGGCTGCGGTCGTCGATCGACTGGAGGAACTGGCGCAGCGGCTTGGCGAAACCGGGCGCGTCGGCGGAGAGCGCGCGCAGCGTGTCGATCTCGTCGGCGGACTCGGCGAGCGCCTTGCGCCCGGTGACCGAGGCCCTGCCGAGCGAGCGGATCGCGGGGCGCGAGGCCGCCGAGAAGGGGCCGAGCTCCTCGAAGAAGGTGGTGAGCTGCGGGGCGGCCGCGCGCAGGTCGCGCAGGGCCGGGACCTGCTCGTCGGAGAGCTCGCCCAGGCGCACGAGCGTCGGGCGGAACTCGTCGAGGAAGCGCGGCAGCTTCTGGAACTGCGCCTTCAGCTCGGCACGGCGGGTGGCGGTGATCTCGGCGGTCTCGCCCGCCTCGGTCACGAACTTCGCGACGTCGGTCTTGCGCGCCTCGAGCTCACCGACCACCGTGTCCGAGTCGGTGATGAAGTTCTGGATCACCTTGTTCTGGTTGCCGAGGATGCGCAGCACCTTGCTCGTCTCGCGCAGCCCCGGATGGGCCTTCTTGAGCGCCTCCTGGAGATCCTGCGGACGGCCCGCGAGGCCGGTGCCGAGCTCGGCGATGATCAGCTGCAGGCGCTCGCGGTAGGGGCGGCGCAGGATGTTGTTCACGAGGTCGATGGGGATCGTCGAGACCGTCTGGGCGACCGGGATCGTCCCGCCGGCGGCCAGCTTCTCGGTCGCCTTGCCGGGCTGGCAGTCCACGAAGTACTCGCCGATAACCGACTGCGGGCGGATCTCGCACGATGCGTCCTTGCGCAGATCCCCGAATCCCTTCTCCGTGATCTCGGCCTCGACGATCGCCAGCGTGCGATCGCCCTTGCGGCGGGTGTCGAAACCGGTGGTGCTGCCGACGTTCACGCCACCCACACGGAAGTCGCCGCCCTCGGTGAGCCCGAAGGCGTTGTCGAACTCCATCTCGACCGTCTTGGCGCCCCCGCCCTCGTCCTTCGCGCCCGCGGCGAGCAGGCCGCCGGCGACGGTCGCGACCACGAGCAGGGCTATCAGCACGCGCCTGGTCATTTGAGCTTCGTCGCCCTCGCCTTCTCCTCGCAGTCGAGCTTCTGCTGCTCGGCTGCCGAGAACACGTTCGACCCGTCGGGCGCGGGCGCCTCGCCGCCACCCGGGCAGCGCTTGTACTGCCCGAGGTTCACGTTCTGCTTGAAGGCGTCGGCCTGGGAGAGATCCTGGTTCAGCGGCTGGAGCAGGCCGCCGGGGGTGACCGAGAGGCCGTTGAAGTAGATCTGGAAGCGCAGGAAGCCGCCGAGGGCGTCGATGTTGCCCGACGTCGAGAAGTCGTCGAACCAGCCCACGAGGTCGGGCGTGTAGGGGCGGCCCTGGGCGAGGATCGGCGAGGTGTCCTTGAGCGCCTGCGCGGCCTCGGGGAAGGCGCCGCGGCGCGACTTGCCGTTGCGCTCGGCCGAGTCGACGGCGATCTTCTTGAGCGGCGTCGCCGACCTCAAGAGCTCGATCAGGTCGTTGTCAGGCCCGCTGCGGCGGATCGTGCGCGAGAGGTCGCGGATCGTCGGGCGGGCGTTGCGGGCGAAGGGCCGCAGCTCGTCGAAGAACGGGCGCAGCTTCTTCGCCACCGGCTTCGATGCATCGACCAGCGGGTCGACGTCGTCGAGGGCCGCGCGCAGGTTCACGAAGGTCGTGTTCGAGCGGCGCATGAACGGCGGCAGCCGGTCGATGGCCGAGGCGAGCGCCACCTTCTCGTCGCCGATCGCGCGCGTCGTGTCGTTCAGGTTCGTGACGAGGTTCGTGAGGTCGTCGCGGCGCTCGGCGAGGGTGCCAACGAGCTGGGAGGAGTCGACGAGGAAGCGCTCGAGCGTCGGCTGGTCCTTGTTCAGCTCGGTGAAGAGCTTGCTCGAGGTCGAGAGCGCCGGGTTCAGGTAGTAGAAGCCGGCGTTCGCCTCCTTGCCCTGGCCGGCGTACTGACGGGCGCTGCCCTTCAGGAAGCGCTGGAGGGACTTGCGCGTGGGCTTGTCGAGGGTGTCGAAGAGCTGGTCGAGGTCGACCGCGGTCTCGGTCTGGTCGATGCCGAGCTCGCCCCCGTCGGGGATGTCCGCGCGTCCCTTCTCGGTCTGGGGCGGGAGCTGGAGATCGATGTAGCGGTTCGCGATGCCCGACTGCGATGCCTGGCGGATGACCGCGCGGGTGCCCTGCTTGAGCGGCGTATAGCGATCGTCGACGGTGAACTTGACCCTCGCCTGGCCGTTGTCGGTGAGCTTGATCGAGTTGACGGTGCCGGCCGGGGCGCCGCCGACCTGGACGAGGTTGCCCTTCACGAGCTGGCCGGCGTTCTGGAACACGGCGGTGTTCGTGTACTTGTCATCGCCGGAGCCGAAGAGAACGATCGCGACCAGCACGACCGCTGCTGCGATCGCTCCGACTGCCGCTACACGTCCAACCCCGCTGACTCTCCGCATTCCATCCCCATAATTCGGTGCTCAATCGATCGAACCTACTGGAGAGCAACGGCAGCGCGCGCCGGTACTTGCGCTCTGGGGATTGACCCCGTGTTAAGGGGTTATTCCTGCTCTGGGCGGTCTTCGCCGGGCCAGGAGCCCACGAGCGAGTACCAGGCGCGGCGCGAGCCGTGGTCGGTCACGGCGCGGGTGCCCTTGAAGATGGCTCCCTGGAGGGCCGCCGCGGCGATGATCTTCGGCAGCGGCACGTCCCTGTGCTTTGCCTCGGGCGGCTCCTCCTCGTCGATCAGGCCCCAGATCTGGTCGAAGATCTTCTTGGCGATGAATCCGCCGATCAGGCCGCCGAGGACGCTGAACGGGATGAATAGGAGCTTTCCCATGCGGGCAAGGTATACCCGCCCCGTGGCTTCCACACCCGAGAGCCCCGCCGATCTGCCGACGCGCTCCTGGAAGCAGGTGCTCATCCGCACGGGCAAGGAGTTCCAGGACGACAACCTCACCGACTGGGCCGCGGCGCTCACCTACTACTCGGTGCTCGCGATCTTCCCGGCGCTGCTGGTGCTCGTGGCTCTGCTCGGCGTGCTCGGCTCCTACCCCGAGACCACCGACTCGCTGCTCCAGATCGTGGGGGACGTCGGGCCCGCCTCGGCGGTCGAGACCTTCCGTGAGCCGATCGAAGGGGTGGTGCAGTCGAAGGGCGGCGCCGGCGCGCTGCTCGGGTTCGGGCTCCTCGGCGCGCTGTGGGCGGCCTCCGGCTACCTCGGGGCATTCATCCGCGCGTCCAACTCGATCTACGGGGTGTCGGAGGGGCGGCCGTTCTGGAAGCTGCGCCCGACCCAGGTTGCGCTGACCCTCGTGATGGTGATCGCGCTGGCCCTGCTGACCGTGGCGCTGGTGGTGACCGGGCCGCTCGCGCAGTCGATCGGCGGCGTGATCGGCGTCGGCGACGTCGCCGTGACCGCGTGGGACATCGCCAAGTGGCCGGTGATGCTGCTCGTGGTGATGGCGATGTTCGCCGCGCTCTACAACGTCGCGCCGAACGTGCGCCAGCCCCGCTTTCGCTGGCTGTCCCCCGGCGGCGCCGTGGCCGTTCTGCTGTGGATCGTCGCCTCGGCGGGGTTCGCCTTCTACGTCGCGAACTTCGGCTCCTACAACGAGACCTACGGCACGCTCGGCGGCATCATCACCTTCCTCGTCTGGCTGTGGATCTCGAACCTCGCGCTGCTCTTCGGCCTCGAGTTCGACGCCGAGCTCGAGCGCGAGCGCGAGCTGAAGGCCGGGCTGCCGGCCGAGGAATCCCTACAGCTGCCGCCCAAGGACATACCGAAGGAAGAGGCCACGGCCTGAGGCCCCAAGTGGTCCCAGGCGAGCGAAAACCAAGCACGGCAAGGAAGAGGCCCGAAGGCTTGCGAACGCAAGCCGAGGGACCGATGACGCAGCCGGGCGCAGGTTTGCAGCCGCCTGGGACCACTTGGGGATGCCCGGGACGGGGATCGAACCCGTACGCCCCTAAGGGGCCGGGGCTTTTAAGGCCCCTCCGTCTACCAATTCCGGCACCCGGGCCTGGCGAGCATAGGCCCGGATGCGGGCGGGGCAGTGTGGATCCCTCTTGCAAGACCCTTGCCATTTACAACGGTCATTCGTTGCAAATGGCAACCAATTCCCCTGACGGGGTACCTATTACCAAGCGCCGTGGGGGGCCGGAACCCTTCAACTTCCCTTTACAGCAGGCGTTGATCATGTACGCAGGCGCGCAACTTCGGCGCGTCTACCCTTTTACAGACACAGACCTTGGAAGCCTCCGCTCTAAACCACGCCGACGCCAGCGTTCTCGCTGGGCGCTCGCCCCTGCTCCGCCTGCAGAGCGACGAGAAGCTGATCACCATGATCAGGCGCGGCCACCATGGCGCCTTCGAGGCCCTGGTTCACCGCTACCAGTCCCGCCTCCTGGCCTTCTGCCGCCACATGCTCTCCTCGCAGGAGGACGCCGAGGACGTGCTGCAGGAGGTCTTCGCATCGGCCTTCAACGCGATCTGCGCCGACGAGCGGCCGATCAACGCCCGCCCGTGGCTCTACCGGATCGCCCGCAACCGCTGCCTGAACCACCTCCGCCGCCCGGTGCCGAGTGGCCAGGACTCGATGGACATCTTCGAGCGCGACGGCGGTACCACCACCGCGGACACCGTGCACAAGCGCGAGGAGTTCCGCCAGATCGTGACCGACGTGAACACCCTTCCGGAGACCCAGCGCACGGCACTGCTGCTGCGCGAGATCGACGCGCTCTCCTACGAGCAGATCTCCGAGGCCATGGAGACCACCGTGCCGAGCGTGAAGTCGCTCCTCGTGCGTGCGCGCGTGTCGCTCGCCGAGGCCGCCGAGTCGCGCCTGCTCACCTGTGAGGAGGTCCGCCTCGAGCTCGGCCAGGTGGCCGAGGGCATCCAGAAGACCACCGCGCCGGTGCGCCGCCACCTGAAGAACTGCGAGCGCTGCCGCACGTTCCGCTCCGAGCTGCGCAACACCAGCAGGGCGCTCGCGGCGGTTTTCCCGCTCGGGCCGCTGGTGTTCCTG
>JACCYP010000064.1 GCA_013696425.1 Thermoleophilaceae bacterium | reverse complement strand
CCGTCCGCTCCGGCCTTGGGACGGTCGTAGCTCATGGAGCTCGGGGTCTGGGTGGCGTTGCGGCCGAGCTCGAGGTACGCGATGTCGCTGGGCTTCGTGGTCGGGCTCCCCTTGTCGAAGTCGCGACTCTCCTGGACACGCGTAACGATGAAGTCGTTCGGCGCCGCGGGCGCCGTCGCGCGGTCCAGAAGGCCGGCGAGCACTCGGATCCGAATCAAGTCTGGGTCGCCGAAGGCTTCGACGCAGTGGGCCGCGGTCAGGACGACGGAGCGGGCCACCAGTGTCCCGGTGCAGCTGGAGCCGCCGGTCTTCTTCTCGATCCGGATGGCCACGGTCGAGCCGGTGTCCGTCGCGGGGCCGCCACCGACGATGGCGCCCGCCGGTGCGGCCGACACGAGCACGGCACAGGCGACGAGTGAGACGACAAGAACTCTGTGTGTGCCGGGGCCAGCAAGCTCGGGACGATACCGCTCGCCCCCACCCAGCCGCGCTACAGGCCGAGCTTGCGCAGGTCACTGCGCAACGCGCGCGCACTGCGCGCGCGCTTGCGATCGACTGCGCCGACGAAGCGCACCCTGCGCCCCTTCACGCCGGCGATGTTGCGGCCCCGGTAGAGAACGACCAAGCTCGGGCGCACCTTCACCGAACGCTTGAATCGGCGCTCCGCGCTCTTGCGGGCAGTCCCGCGCGCGATGGCCTTGGCTCGATGTCCCTTCGCCGTCGAGACGACCGTGGTCACGCGGCCGCGCCGATCGAGTGCCGCGAGAACGCTGCCGCCGCGCTCGACGCAGAAGCGAAGCGAGCGCTTCGTCGTCCTCTTCGGCACGGCGCCGGCGGCCTTGAGCACTGCGGCGCGCTTTGCGCCGACGCGAACCCTCCCGACGGCACGCGAGGTGACCTTGAGCCGCCGCGGAAGACAGCGGGACCCGGCCCCGCCAGCGGTACCAGACCCGCTGCGCTGGGCGTTGGCGCTGGTGCCGTTGAACGCGGCCTCGGACAGGCGCAGCGCGTAGAAGCCGCTGTTGCCGTCCGAGTACCAGACCTCGCGCCGCTCGGGCGCGAACGCCGGCTGTGACATCGCCCAGTTCGAGCGCTCGTCGATCGTAGGCCCGCCGGTGGCGCTGATCGTCGACGGCGGCGCCATGAAGTAGGCGACCTCCACGGGCCTCTCCGGGTCGCGGATGTCGAACACGCGCAGCCCGGAGGCGATCATCGAGCAGGCGATCAAGCCGGGCTCGCTCCGCTGCGGAACTGCGCAGTAATGGGCGGCGTATCCCTGCACCGGGCTCTGCGCGCCGTAGTCGCCGCCGATCGCGGCGCGGCTCTCGGGCTGGTGGACCTGAAGGCGGATGTTGGAGACCACGCGCGGCGCGCGCTCGTCGGAGATGTCGATCATCCGCGCGGCGCCGACGCGGGATCCGTTAGCGGTAGCGGAGCCGCCTTCGTTCTCCGAGTATTCGTCGACCTCGAACAGGTAGGGCTTCCCGCCGATGGTCACCGGCTCCGCGTACTGCGGGATCGTGACGTTCGACCACGTGAGGCTGCTGATCGAGCGGACCTGCGGGTTTGGCTTGCGCTCCTGGACATCGGACAGGTCGGTGATCACGAGCCCGTTGCCGACGGCGTGGTAGCCGCGGCGGCCGTCATCGGAGACCGACATGCCGTGCGTGTTGACGCTGTTGGTGCTGACCAGGGTGCGCGGCAGCATGGGGTTCGAGATGTCCACGGCGGAGAACCCGTACGGGCCAGCGGGTGAAGAGGGGTAGAAGGTGTTCCCGTCGGGAGCCATCCCGCTCTCGTGGCCGAATGGGGTGGCGGGGAAGCCCGCTGCCTTCACCTCGGGGTAGCGGCAGTCATTGCTGATGTCGTAGACGTCGATACCACCCGGGTACTGCGCCGGGTTTCCCAAGACCGCCGCGAGCACGCCGCGCTTCACGCTGATGTTCAGCGACTCATGCGGGGTCTGCATCGCCGGTGTGAGAAGTGTGGTCGTGCGGACGGGCTTCGCCGGGTTGCTCATGTCGAGCACGGCGACGCCGGTGGGCTCGGCGCTCAGGCTGAGCGCGTTGGTCGGAAACAGCAGCGCCGTGTCGTAGTACGCGCATTCGTGCCGCTGCTTGTCGACGTAGCGGTGTACGCGGAAGCCACCTGTGTTCCCGCTGCGGCCGACCACCGACAGGTTGCACCAGTAGCCGCGGTCGGCCCGGCCCGAGTCGACCTCGGACTTTGGCAGCCGGCCCTGGATGCTCGGCTCGGGCCGCGAACCGGCCTCGCATCCCGCCTGAGGCGTGGCGACGATGGCAGGCTCGGCGGCGGCCGCCTTGGCGCGCACCGTCAGTTGCGGCGTGTCAAGCGCGGACGCGGCGCTCGGAGCGCAGGAGAGGACGGCCGCCAGAGCGGCCCAAGTGGCGCGCCGGGCGCGAGTCTTGTGCGTGTTCATACCCTCACCGGGAGTACCTACCCCGTTTGCGCCCATCTCACCCGTCATCAGTGCGAGTCGTTCGCTGAATTGGGGCGACTGGATTTGAACCAGCGACCGCTCGGCCCCCAGCCGGGGAGCTGGTCCCCGCCATCCCCATAAGAGGAGGATCTGGACGGATCGGACACATCAGTCGGTACCAAAGTGGTACCGCGTCGGTGAAGTTATCGTCGCGGCTCGTGGTACCGCGTCGGTGAAGTTATCGTCGCGGCTCGAAGCGGGGGCCCGCTTCGTCTCTCGTGGTGACGCCGCGGGGATCCGGGAGGTCGTCTGAGCCTGTCAAGGCCGGTCGAGTTCCTCTTCTCGCAAATCGACCGATCGCGGATTACTCGTCCGAGATGATCTTCTCGCGCAGGGCGCGCGCGACGTCGGTGTCCATCGTGTAGGAGTTGGCACCCGCGTTTGGGTCCCACTCTCCGTGGATCAGCTCGAGACCCCATTGGTCGCGGATGGCCTTCTCGGTGCGCCCGAAGCGGAACTTGCGTGCTTTGACCATGGAATAGGGCACTCCGAGCCGCTGTGCTAGCTGGTCAAGCGTGACTGGCTCGGAAGCCACGGCAAACTCGCGGACGAGCTCGTCGTGTTCACGGCATCGGCGGAGCGCGGCTCCGATCCGCACGGGACCGACGGTGAGATCCGTGGCTCGGTGGTGGGCATGATCGACCGCGACGGGCGCGTCGAGCGCCTGCGCACGATCGAGCGGAAGTGGAAGGTCGAGGGCGTCTATGCCTCGATCGACGCGCGCGTGATCGACTTCCTCTTCGTCTGCGACCAGGACGATCCGGACATCGCCTCGCCGCTGCTCTCCGCCGCGATGCCGATCGAGTCGCGGTTCGAGGGCGGTTGAGGGTCCGCGGCCAGCCCGGCCGGGCTAGAGCCGGCGCGAGACGAGTACCCGTGTCAGGCGCTCGCCGCCGCGCTTCGCGACGAGCCGGACCCGGATGTCGCCGCGCAGACGCCGCGGCGCGTTGAAGCGTAGGCGGTGGGTGACGCCGCCACGGCGGGCCGTGGCGTCCCGGCGTGCGATCACACGCCTCCCGCGCAGGAACTCGAAGGTCACCTCGGCGTCATGCGCCAGCCGGTAGGCCACGCGGAGGGCGCGGTTCGAGCGCCCGCCGAAGACCGGGCGCTCGAGCGTGTAGGAGGTGAGCAGACCGCACGATGAGCGTCCCGCGAAGCCGGGCCGGCGCGCCCAGCGGCCGTCCTCGCGCCGCAGCACGACGTGACGAACGTCGCGCGCGCCGTTCGCGTCCCCCGCGGAGAGGCGGAGGAAGTAGATCCCGTCGCTGACCGAGCGCCCGCGGCGGTTCGCCCTCCCGTTCCAGGTGAAGTCCTTGCGCACGTCGCTGAACCGGGCTACCAGCCGCTCGCCCACGACGCGTCTGCCGACTGAGCTCTGAAGGACGTCCGCCTGAACGCGCGCACCCGCAGGCACGCGGACGAGCACCCCCACCCGGGCGCCGCGCAGGCGCACGCGCGCCGAGGACAGCAGCGCAGCGCTCGCACACGGGGCGCCGGCCAGGGGGGCGCCGGCCAGGGGGCCTCCACCAGCGGGATTCCCCGGCGGGCTCCCCCCGGGGGTCTGCGTGCCGGGCGGAGTCTGCGTGCCGGGGGTGGAGGTGTCCCCGCCGGGTGCAGCCAGAACCTCCGTGGTTGTCGTCGCGGCGTCGTTGTCCGCGGCGCGATCGCTCACGTTGCCGCGGACGAAGGCCCGGTTGCGGAGCTCGCCCTCCCTGTCGGCAACCACCTTGACCGTCACCGTTGCGCTGGCGTCGGGCTCAAGCGCCCCGATGGCGCACTCGAGGGTCCGGCCGCTGCGGGTGCACGTGCCCTGGCTGACCTGAGCCTCGCGGAAGGTGACCTGCTCGGGAAGCTCGTCGGTGAGGACGACCGACTGGGCCCGGCTCGTGCCGGAGTTGCGCACCGTGAGGGTGTAGGTCAGCTCCTGCCCGACGCGCACCGGGTCGGGAGCGTCGCCCTTCACCACGGACAGGTCGGCGACCGGACGCGGGTCCTCGAGCAGCAGCTCGGCGTTGCGATCTCGAGCCGCCCCCAGGCCCGTGTTGTCGTTGTCGGGATCGTTGAAGGAGAACGTCCGGCCGATGGACGCGAGCTGCGGTGCGGTGAACGCGGTGGCGCAGCCCGCTTGGGTGCACGCGGGCGGTGCGGTGGCGGGGGCGGAGTGGTCGATCACGGTGTTGAAGAACGACAGCGTGCCGTCGCGGTTGTCCATCAGGTCGATCAGCCGGCTCTGGTTCGGCGGATCGACCACGGCGGAGGTGTTGATCTCCCACCACGTCGTGCCGCTCGTGCGCTTGAAGGGGGTGAGGCGATGCTCGTGGGTGTGGCCGGGCACATAGCCGGCGACGTTCGGAAACTGGTCGATCAGCTCTACGAAGCTCTCGTGCTGAGCGGCCCCTCCGGGGCAGGTGGTGTTCTGGGCGTCGGTCCCGTTGTGCAGGCAGCCGAGGCCCGGCGTGTCGGGGTCGTCGTCGGAGGGACGGGGGTCGCGGTCACAGCCGGGGTTCTGGTCGTGGCCGTGCGCATCGTCGACCGTGCACGGGGCCGCCTGCTCGTCGCGGATCTGCGTGTTCATGCTGCGCACGGGACGGTGCCCGAAGAGGACCACCATCTGGTCGCGACCGCGCGCGGCGGTCAGCTCGCGCTTGAGCCACTGAAACTGCGGGTCGTCGAGGTTGCCGTTCGACGAGCCGGGTGTCGAGGGCTGGCCGGGCACGAGGGTCTCTGCCGTCTGGCCCCCCTCGGAATTCGTGTCGATCGAGATGAAGCGCAGGCCAGGCGTCTGCGGCGGATCCCAGGCGTAGTACGAGGCCGACCCGCTCGATTTGGTGTTCTCTGACGTGTCCACGTGGGCGAATCCGTGGTCGTCGTCACCGGGACCCTCGTTCGTGGCGCCGTAGACCTGCTTGATCTGGGGCTTGTCGACGAACTGCCGGCGCGGATCGGGCGGGACGAGCATGCCGCCGTTTGCCGGCGACAGCAGGAAGCTCGGATCGGCGCCCTCCGGGGGCGCCGGCGCCGCGGTCGGGTCGCTCGTCGTGCCGAGCGCCTTGAAGCATCCGGTGGCGATGTCCTCGATCGACCGGACGGCGTCCTCATTGCCCTGCGCGAGGACATCGTGGTTGCCGTTGGTGATGTAGAACGGCACCGCGAGCCCCTGGGGATCGACCGGGATCTGCTGCGCGCGGTCCATCAGCCCGTTGTAGGTAGGCCAGTTCGCCCATTCAGGACCCGTGGGCTCGTCGGGGTCATAGAACAGAGGCTTGGCCGGGTGGGTCCCGGTCGGATAGTCGTCGTAGTCCTGCACGCCGGTGTAGCGGGCGCCCTCCGCCGCAGCGCCGGCGGCGCCACCCTTCGCGGCAACGAACGCGGCGCAGCTCGGCCCCTGCGCCGCCAGCTTCTCGAGGGCGTAGTCCTCTGGACGACTCAGGCCGCTGTTGAACGTCAGTGGGCCGTTGCCCTCGAGTAGGTCGCGGACCCAGACCGTCTCGTTCAGGTGCTGGTTATCGGCCTGGTCGCCGGTTATCAGGGCGAAGTCCATCGCATTGCGCGTGCCGTCTCCCTGCTGCACCGGGCTCGCCGGCGCGAAGTTGTTGATCTGGCGGATCGTCTCGTCGATCTGAAAGGGCGTGAAACCCTCCTGTGGGCGCCAGGCGCTCGCGGGCCCGACGTCGAGGAACTCCACACGCGCAGGAGATTCCTCGTCGGCGAGCTGGAAGTCGGTCATCTGGCTGAAGTAGGCCAGCGAGCGGCGGCGGGCGGCGCGGCCCTTCGGCGCGGCCGGCCCTCCGCGCACGATGTAGGGCTCTCCCGGACCCGTCGTGAGGCTCGTGTAGCCGTTGCCTTCCGGCTTCATCCTCGGCACGAGCGTCTGATCGACGGTCGTATGCCCGCCGGTGTCGCTGCTGCCGTGGGTGGCGACTGCCGTTCCGGTCAGCGCGGCAAGCACGCCGGCGACGAGCAGGACCGTTCCTCGACGTCCCCCTGGGCCTCGGCCGGACACGGCTGGTCTCCTCACCATACGCTCAACGGTAGTCGCAGGGCGGCCGAAGTGCGGCAGTTAGAGTCACCTGCGTGCGCCGCGTTGGCCGCCACGTCTGGGCAGCAGCCACGCTGAGCGGTGTGCTGCTCGGCTGCGGCGGCGCCGCGGACAACGACGCGAGCACGCGCACGGCGACGCCGCCGGCACTCACGAATGCGGAGCGCCGACTTATCGCAACGTACGAAGGGCGCATCCAGAAGCACTGCGTCCGCGTCGCCCGGTCGCTGGCGGATCCGCGCGCGGCGCCCTCGCCGGACCAACAACGACGTGCGCTGGAGACGGCGGACGCCCTCGGCGCGCTAGCCGCGCGCAAGCCGACCGCGCAGATCGACGTGGGCCAGGATCTACGTCTGTTCCTGAGCGATGTGATCGAAAACCTCGAGGGCTCCAACTGCGACCCGCGCATACGGGCCCGGCTCGAGCAGGCGCTCCGCTCGATCCCGGTCGAGTGACTGACGGTGCGGAGCCGAATGGACCGCCGGTCGGCCACGCGCGAGGGGCTTCTGCCGCTCACGCTGAGTCTGCTGCGCGAGCCGACCTCGAGGAGCCTCCGGCTCCTGGCCGCGCGGCGACCGACGTGTTGTCGCCACTAGCGGCGGCGCGGGGGAGCGGCGCGGCGCTGGGAGTCGGCGCACGCGAGGCACAGCACCCCGTCGGGCATCGCCTGCAGGCGGGCGGGCGCTATCGGAGCGCCGCACGTGTCGCAGCATCCGTAGGTGCCCTCGTCGAGCTTGGCCAGTGCCCGCTCCGTCCGGGCCAGGCCTTCCTCCAACGAGCTTCCGACGCCGATCTCCGTCAGGCGGCTGATCGCCTAGACCGTCCCGTCGCCGATGCGCTTGCCGAACCCTTGCGCGCTGCCGAGCTCCGGGCGCTCGGCGAGCGCGGCAAGGCGATCGCGCGTGCGATCGCGCCGCTCCTCGAGCGCTCGGCGGATGGCTCCGAGGTCTTGCTCATCGATGGGCGCGGACACATGAGAGTTTCTACCCCGAGCACCGTTTCGCTCACACCGGGGCGGAGATAGGCTGCTCGGCCGGGACGCGAGAACGATGCCGACTCCGCCACAGAAGCCCGACTCCGGGCCGCCGGCGCCGATCCGGATCGTCGGGCAGGCGCTCACGGGCGCCGTTGCACGCTACCCGCGCTTCTGGCCTTTGCTGAAGGCCCCGACGCGCAGGTTCTTCGAGCGCATCAGTCGGTACCACGGTGGTACTACGCGATCCTGATGGCAATCGACGGCCTGCGGACGTCCGGAGTGTGGCGGGCCGACGTGGGCGCGGATGGTTGCGAACCGTGAGGCACGGCAGGTACGGTGGCGAGATGCTGCTTTGGAAGAGGTCGTCGTTGGCAGGTCTGCTCTTGGTCGCGCTTGTGTTGCTCGCCAGCGGAGTCGCCTCAGGCTGCGGCTCCGACGACGAGGTCACCAAGACGGTCACCGTCGACTCATCGGATGCCGATTCGGCGAAGGCT
>JACCYP010000033.1 GCA_013696425.1 Thermoleophilaceae bacterium | reverse complement strand
GCCCTCCGCGCGCAGCCGGGACCGCAACTCCCGGTAGTTGTAGAGCTCACCGTTGTAGGTGATCCAGTACCGCTCGTCGGAGTAGGCCATTGGCTGCGCCCCCCGGCTCGTTAGGTCGATGATGCTGAGCCGGCGGTGCCCTAGCGTGGCGGGCGGCTTGCCATCCGCGGATCCGAACGCCCGGACTCCCTCTCCGTCGGGCCCGCGGTGCCTGAGGAGGTCCGTCATCCGCTGGACCAGGCGCCCGTCGTCGCGGCCCGCCACGCCGCACATCCCACACATGTCCGGCTAGATCCTCAGTTCACGCCGCGCCGGAGGAAGACGGCGCCGAAGGTCTGTATGAGGAGCTTGATGTCTGTCCAGAGCGACCAGTTGGTCACATACAGGTAGTCCAGCTTGACCATCTCCTCGAACGGGATGGTCGTTCGGCCGAGCACCTGCCAGAGGCCGGTGATACCCGGCATCAGGTCGAGGCGTGTCCTTCCCCACCCGTCCACATGCGAGTCCTCGGACTCGATCAAAGGGCGGGGTCCGACCAGCGTCATCTGGCCCTTCACCACATTCCAGAATTGAGGGAGCTCGTCGAGGCTCCAGCTGCGCAGGAACTGGCCCACTCGTGTGATCCGAGGATCGTCGGCGATGAGCACCCAATTCGGGTCGGAGCTCTCCCCCATAAGGCCGGCCTGCTCCCGTTCTGCTCCCGCGCGCATGGTGCGAAACTTCAGCAGCTCGAAGGGCTCGGCGCGCCGCCCGACCCTCGTCTGGCGAAACAGGACCGGCCCCTTCGAGTCGATCCGGATCGCGACCGCAGCGAGCAGGAGCAGCGGCGCCGTGACGATCAGGGCCGACGTGGCTAGCAGCAGGTCCATCGAGCGCTTGAGCAGGCGCGAGGACCGGCCGAGCACGGGGGGGTTGATCCCGAGGAGCGTTATGCCCTCCACGGAGTCAATCTCCACCGAGGGCCCCATGGCGTCGAACAGCTGAGGCAGGACGCTTACCTTCAGCGAGAGCTGCTTGCACCGCCAGAGGAAATCCAGCATCGTGGTCTCGGGAAGGTCGGTGTGGGAGAGAATCACTCGCTCGACCTTGTGAACCTCGGCTATTTCCTCGAGGCTCGAGGACTCGACTGTTCCGAGCACCCGCACCGGCTCGGAGCCGGCGGGAGTCTGGAGCTCGTGCGCGCCGACGCTCGTAATCGCGCCCACCGGGCGGAGGTTGTTCTCCGGGTGCATGGCCATCTTCCGGATCAGCAGGCTTGCAGTCGGGCCGTGCCCGACTACCAGGACGCGCTCGGGGCCGAGCAGGCGACCGACCAGGCGCCTGGCGGCGGTGCGGAAGCCGAGCACGACGCAGAAGCTCACTACCCCGAACGTGGCCAGCTCCACGGCCGACAGTTGCTCCACCGGGCCGATACGGAACACGATCCAGGTCAGCAAGGAGCCAATTACCAGGGCGTGGAACAGCGCCGGTGCGTCATCCAGCGCGGCGTGGTTCACACGCTTGAGGTCGCCCTCGTAGAGGCGGTACACGCGGAAGATGGTGATCCAGCCGGGCACGGTCGCGAGTCCCAGTAGCAGCGCGTATCCGAAGTCCGCACGGGTGCCGGCCGGACCAAGTGCAGCGGCGAAGCCGACTATCAGTGCGAGCACATCTGCCGCCGCGAGGGCACGGCGCATCCGGTAGTCACGTGGTGCGTGGCGATCGGCGACGACCCGCGCTCCGCTCGAGCCGGGGTGATGCCGCTGCAGGGAGTCAGAGTCCGCGGACTTCAGTTGAGTACCACGGGCGAGCAGAACGTCAACCTAGCCCTTACCCAGCATTTCCACAAGCCTGGTGTCACGCTCCCCCGTTCGTCTGGATCGGGCTCGTCGCCTTCGTATGACCGCGTTCGCCGAGCGGCCTATGCTCGGCTCGGTGGCGGCCGACTTCGAGCAGATCTACGATGACCACGTATGGGCTGTCTACGGCTTTGTCGCCTACCGCGTGCGCTCCCAGGCCGACGCCGAGGACCTTACCCAGGCCACCTTCGAGCGGGCGCTCAGGGCGTGGGGGCGCTTCGACGCCAAGCGGGCCACGCCGCGGACGTGGCTGCTCGCGATCGCGTCCAATCTGCTGATCGATCACTACCGCCGCGACCGTTCGGGCTCCCAGCAGCCGCTCGAGGACTCGGGCTTCGACCTGCGCGGAGAAGCGTCTGGTCCCGAGGACCAGCTGGGCATCGATCCCGATCTGGCCGCCGCGCTCGACGCCCTTTCCGGTCGTGACCGGCAGGTGGTGGCCCTCAGATTCGGCGGTGACCTCAAAGGACCCGAGATCGCCGAGCTGCTCGACCTGTCGATCGCGAACGTGCAGCAGATCCTGTCGCGGGCGCTGCGAAGGCTGCGGGCGCAGCTCGAGCCCACGCCGAATCAGCGTTGACTTCCTCGTACCATGATCTGCGTTTCCGCGAACACCCTCCACAGATTCTTCACCTAGCTGGTGCCGGGCTTCAACGACCTCGGGCGTCGCGCGATCGGCCCGGCGCTCGGACATAAACGGCTACAGCCGGCGTTTGATGCGATGCATCAGCTGGCGCTCGCGGGGCGATATTTCGGCGAGGGCAATCATCCGCTCGCCAGCGGCGAAAGGCGGGTCTTGGAATTCGTTCGCGATCGGCTTGGCCAGCCGATAACCGTCTTCGATGTGGGTGCGAACGTCGGCTTGTACGCCCACTCCGTACTCGACGTGCTGGGGGAGGGCGTGGACCTATGGTGCTTCGAGCCCTCGGCCTCCGCATTTACGCAACTTCGGGACTCATTCTCCGGCCTTCGTGGGGTGAAGACGCGAAACTTGGGATTCAGCGATGACTCGCGCAAGGCCACGTTGTACTCACCCGCCCCCGCCTCGAAACTCAGTTCCGTTCACGACCTCAGTGAGCGCTTCCAGCGGACAGCCAATGCCGAGACCCGGGAAGAGACGATCGAACTAACAACGATCGATGCATTCTGCGCCCAAGAGAGCATCGAACGGATCGGTCTCTTGAAGCTCGACGTCGAGGGGCACGAGCTCCCCGCGCTTCGCGGTGGGCAGCGCTTACTCGCTAGCCACGCAGTCGACATCATCCAGTTCGAGTTCAGCGCCGCGAACATCTATTCGCGCGTCTTCTTGCGGGACTTCTTCCAGCTTCTCGTGCCGGACTTCGACTTGTATCGCGTATTGCGAACCTCGCTTCAGCCGGTGCCTGTCTACAGGGAATCCGACGAGGTCTTCAAACGCGCGACGAATTACGTGGCGATCGCTCGCGCATGAGGTTCGTCTACTTTGCGCCCGCGGATATCGACCTTCCGCGGGTTGACCGTCAGTGCATCGTGTCGTTTTGTGCGGCGCTGGCTCGGTCGGGCGTCGATCTCGAGCTCGTCGGGCTTCGCATCAAGACCATGCCCGAAGAGCCGCAGGCCGAGCATCCGCTGTCCCTCTACCCGATCGAGGTCCGATTCCCCACCCGCCTGGTGCGGGTCCCGGTGACTCAGACCAGCCCCGGCTGGTGGGTAGCAGTGAACCGATTGGTGGTCCATTCCGTCTATGCCTTCGCCGAGGTGATGAGGGGTCGACGGCAGCCGCTATGCCTGTTCACGAAGACCTACAGCACAGCGCTCGCACTCCTGCTGGGAAGGCGCATTGCAAGGCGGCCCCCCGTCGTGGTCTTCGAGGCTCACGTCCCGCCGCGCAACGCTGTCCAGCGATGGGTTCTGCGTCATGTCGATCGAGTGGTCGCGAACACCCACGCCCTCGCGGGGGAGTTGGCCGACGCATGGGACATTCCCAGCGAGAGAATCTTGGGCACCCACCAAGGGGTCGACCTCGAGCTGATCGATTCGCAGCGACTTACAAGATCCGAGGCCAGGAGTCGTCTCGGCATATCCGAGGAGCGGTCCCTCGTCGTCTACACCGGGAAGATCTACGAGGGTTACGGGGAGGTGGAGTATCTGCTCGAGGTCGCACAGCGTGCCCTGGGCGACGAACGGTTCCTGTTCCTGCTCGTCGGCGGGCGCCACGACCACGTCGCCCGGCTCCGCGATCGGTGTGCTCGCGACGGCCTGGCCAACGTCGTCATGACGGGGTTTGTGCCACCGACCGAGGTGCCGGCCTATCAGTTCGCCGCCGATGTCCTTGTTCTGTACTACCCCTCCGGCCTGGCGCTGAATGCCTACCGGTCTCCTGGAAAGCTCTTCGAGTACATGGCCTCGGGTCGCCCGATCGTGTCGGTTGACCTGCCGGTCTTGCGAGAGGTACTCACCGATGAATGCGCGTCCTTCGTGGAGGCCGATTCCCCGGAAGCGCTCTGGTCGGCCATCCAGGAACTCGTGGATGCTCCTGAGAGAGCCGAACGCATGGGCTCTGCGGCGCTGGAGCGGGTCAGGGACTTCACATGGGACCGACGCGCAACTCGGATAATGAACTTCGTCTCGGCTGCTCGAGACTGGGAGATGGCGTGCGAGCCCGCGCCGAATCAGCGCTGAGCGACGGCGGCGGCCTTGCCAGCCTCAGACGGGGCCAGCGGGCCGGTACCTGCCAGGCCGGCAGTGGCCATCGCGAGCAGGGCTGCACCGACCGCCGCCAATGCGCCCACCCGCGGCCAGAGCGAGGCAGGCCTGCGCCCGGCCGCCCCATCCGCCGCGGAGCCAAGCGACCGCCTCAGCTCGCCGCGGAACGCGGCGGTGGGGACCGGCCGCTCGCGCTCGAGACGCTCGGCGATCGAGACGAGGTCTTCGGGAAGCTCGGTCATCGCTGGAAGAGCCGGGAGCGAGGACTGAGCGACCTGGCGCGCCGGTAGGCCGCGACCGAGGCAGCCGCGCGCTCCTGCTTGGCCTCGAGTCGCGACAGCACGAGCCAGGTGCGCCAGTTGTCGGGCTCAGCTTTGGTCGCCCGCCGGGCGGAGGCGGCCGCGCCGGGGAGGTCGCCGGCGGACTCGCGCACGAGTGCCTCCTGCAGCGACGGAGTGGCGGCGAAGGGCGCCACCCGCCGCGCCGCAGTGGCGTCGCCGAGAGCGGACGTGATGTTGGCCCCGCGAGCAGCGCGTTGGCTTGCCCGCACCGAGCTCGTCCAGGAAAGAGGGATCAACACCGCGACGAAGGCGATCAGTGCCAATCCGACCACTGTGGCTCGGGCGGGGATGGAGAACGGTCGGCGGGCGCGCTCGCCGCGGCGGCCGGCCAGCACGGCCGCGCTGAGGATTAAGGCCGTGATCGGGAGCACGGGTACCTCCCAGGTCCAGTCCACCGCCGCTGAGG
>JACCYP010000327.1 GCA_013696425.1 Thermoleophilaceae bacterium | reverse complement strand
GCCCGTCTACTGGATGAACGTGTGCGACGACGACGTGCCCTTCGGCGGCGTGATCGAGCAGACCAACTTCGTGTCCCCCGAGCGCTACGGAGGCCGCCACGTGGTCTACCTCTCGCGCTACTACACGCACGATGAGGACGTGGCCCAGGGCGACGCCGACGACCTCGTCGAGCCCTGGCTCGACGCGCTCGAGCGGGTGGCCCCGGGATTCAAGGGGCAGACCCCGCTCGCGACGCATGCCTTCCGCGCTCCCTATGCCGCGCCGCTCGTGGGCCTCGGCTACGCGCACGGCATCCCGCCGGTGATCCCAGGCAAGCCCCAGGGCCTCGCCCTCGCCACCACCGCGCAGATCTATCCCGAGGACCGCGGGATGGACAACGGCGTAAAACTTGCCGAGCAGGCGGTTCGCGAACTCCTCGCGCAGGGGTAGCCTCTCCAGGGGATGAGCTTCAGGGGAAGGCTCTCGCTGTTCTTCACGATCATCGTCGTCGTTCCGATGGTCGCGGTGGCGCTCGTGCTGTTCTCGCTCACGGCGGACAGCGAGACGGGTAAGTCCGACGCGCGGATCGCCCAGGCGCTCCAGGTCGCGATCGCCCTCTCCGCCCAGGAGAGACGCGAGGCGCGCCAGCCGCTGGCGCGCGTGGCGCGGGACCCTGAGCTCGGGCGCGCGCTCGCCTCTGGCAACGCGGCGGCCATCGAGCGGCGCTTCGGGCAGCTGCGGAGCGAACAGCCGACGATCGCGGCCATCGTGCTCGATCGCGCACGCGGCGGGGACGTCCGATCGGGCACCCGCAACGCAGTCGCATTCGCCACCGCGGCACCCACCACCACCGCCGGGCGCCGGGTGGGGACGCTCGGTGTGTCGGTCACCTCGGCGCGCCGCCTGGCGGAGCAGACCAGACGCCAGACCCGGCTCGACTCGCGCATCCTGATCGGCGACCGGGTCGCCGCGTCCACCCTTCGCGAGCGCGGTACCCGACGGGCCACCGACGGGGACGTTGACGTGGACGGCGTCCCCTACAGGGGCCGCTTCCAGGCGATCCGCTCAAGCGTCGGGCCCACCGAGCGCGTGGGCGTGTTCGAGGAGTCCCGCCAGCTCGGCGAGTCGGTCTCCCAGAGCCGCTTCCTGATCGGCGGCATCCTGCTCGCGTTCCTCCTGCTCTCGCTCGTCTCGTCGGTGTTCGTCGTGCGCGCCCTGCAGGGGCAGGTCGACCAGTTCCTGCAGGCGGCCCGCCGCCTCGGTCAGGGCGACTTCTCGCGCCCGGTGCCGATCCAGGGCTCCGACGAGTTCGCCCTCCTCGGCCAGGAGTTCAACGAGATGGCCAAGCAGCTCGAGGCCAAGATCGAAGAGGTCGAGGGCAAGCGGCGCGAGCTCGAGCAGTCGATCCGCCGCGTGGGCGAGGCGTTCGCGGCCGGCCTGGACCGCCAGGGGATCGTCGACCTCGCCATGGACACGGCGATGAATGCATGCGCCGCCGAGGCCGGGCGTGCGGTGCCGATCGACAAGCGCAGCATGAAGGCGAGCTACGTCGGCGAGGACTCCGACCGCATGCGTGCCGCGATGGAGCGGGCGGAGGCCCGTGCGCTCGAGGGCACCGACCCGGTGGTGGCCTCGGAGGCCAACGAGGTGCACGCGCTGGCCGTGCCGCTGCGGGCCCAGCTCTCCCAGGACGAGGAGCAGAGCAACGTGGGCGTGCTCTCGATCGCACGCTCCGGCGAGGCGTTCATCGCCGCCGACCGCGATCTGTTCGCCTACCTCGCCGGACAGGCGGCGGTCTCGATCGAGAACGCCGACCTCCACGAGACGGTCCAGGAGCAGGCCGTCACTGACACGCTCACCGGGCTGCACAACCTGCGCCACTTCCACGAGACGCTCGACGGCGAGGTCGAGCGCAGCCGCCGGTTCGGTACGGACACGGGCCTCGCGATGCTCGACATCGACAACTTCAAGCGGGTGAACGACACATACGGCCACCAGCAGGGCGACCTCGTGCTGCAGGAGGTCGCCGGGGTGCTGCGCGAGCTCTCACGCGATATCGACGAGCCCGCCCGCTACGGCGGGGAGGAGATGGTGGTCGTGCTCCCCCAGACCGATCTCGGCGGCGCGGAGCTGCTCGCCGAGCGCATGCGCGCCGCGATCGAGGACCTCGTGATCGACCGCCTCGACGGAGACGGGACGCTGAAGGTCACGGCGAGCTTCGGCGTTGCATCGCTGCCTTCGACAGCGGCCGAGCGCGACGATCTGATCGCCGCCGCCGACGCCGCCCTCTACAAGGCGAAGCGCAGCGGCAAGAACCGGGTGGAGCGCGCCGAGGCCGCCCCCGCGGCAAGCTGACTCTCAGCCGCGGACGGCGCTAGGCTACGCGCCCGATGGGTGTTCTAGACGACGCCATCCGCGAGCACCTCGAGCTGAAGCGACAGCACGGGGCCGCAGACACGGAGCTCGATCGGCAGGAGGCCGAGGCACTCGGCCCTGCGCGCCGTGAGGTGCCGGCCGAGCCCGTGGAGGAGGACGAGGTGCCGGCAGAGCCCTTCGACGCCGCCGAGCCGGATTCCCTGGCCGAGGAGCCGGAAGCCGCGGAGCCGCCGGCGCTCGCCGAGGAGCCGGTGCCGTTCGCCGAAGAGGCCGTACCGCTTGCCGAGGAGGCCGCCCCGGAGGAAGTGGAGACCGCGTTCTTCGAGGCGCCGGACGCCTTCGAGGCCCCGGAGCCGGTTGCTGAGGAGCCCGCGCCGGTTGACCTCGAGGAGCCCGTGTCCTCCGAGGAGCCTCCCGTCGTCGAGGAGCCGGTGCCTGCGGAGGAGGAGAGCTTCGTGGAGGAGGCTCCTCTCGAGCCCGAGGAGATCGCCGCCGAGGCGGGCGAGCCCCCGGCCCCGGCCGGCGATACGCCGCCGCGCGGGTCCCCGGCCGTCGAGGAGGAGCCGGTCAACCCGCTCGACGAGCCCACGCAGGAGCATCCGCCGCCCCCGCCGCCGGGTGAGACGGGCGAGGCCGACGTGCTCGAGGAGACCCCGGACTTCCTCGAGGAAACGCCGGAGCACGACCGGCTCTGGTTCGAGCAGAAGCCGCCGCGCGACTTCGACTTCGACGAGTAGCTCCCCCGCCGGGGGCCGCTAGATGTACCCGCGCATGCGCGAGGCCTCGACCACTCGCTCGACGCCCACCTCGTATGCCGCGACGCGCAGCGTGACCTCCTCCGACGCGGCGCGCTCGGAGACCGTCTTGTAGGCCCGTTTCATGATGGTCTTCAGCTCGTGGTTCACGGCGTCCTCGTCCCAGCGGAAGTGCTGGAGGTTCTGGACCCACTCGAAGTAGGACACGACCACGCCACCCGCGTTCGCGATCACATCGGGCACGACGAAGACGTCGTTGCCCGCGAGGATCTCGTCGGCATCCGGGGTGGTCGGGCTGTTCGCGCCCTCGACCACCATCCGGCAGGTCAGGAGGTCGGCATTGTGCTTGTGGATCATTCCGCCGAGTGCGGCAGGGATGAACACCTCGCAGTCCGTGGACAGGAAGTCCTCGTCGGTGGCGCGCTCTCCCTCGCCCTCGAAGTCCTCCAAGGTGCCGCCCTCGGTGTGGTGCTGGTGCAGCGCGCCGACGTCGAGACCGTTGTCGCTGCGGATGGCCCCCTCGGCGGTCTGCACGGCCACCACCCGGCAGCCCTGCTCGGCGAGGATCCGCGCCGCCCACGAGCCGACGTTGCCGAAACCCTGGATCGCCACGCGGCAGTCGTCCAGTGAGAGGTCGACCTGCTCGGCGGCGGAACGCACCATGTGCACGACGCCGCGGCCCGTGGCCGCCTCGCGCCCGTAGGAGCCCTCGAGGGCGATCGGCTTGCCGGTGACGATCGCCGGCGAGTGGCCGTGGAGCTTGCCGTACTCGTCCATCATCCAGGCCATCACCTGCGCGTTGGTGTTCACGTCCGGTGCGGGGATGTCGCGCGTGGGACCGAGCACTTTCTCGATCTTGTCCATGAACGAGCGGGTGATCGCCTCCAACTCGCTCTGCTCCAGGTCGCGCGCCGGGCAGTTGACGCCGCCCTTGGCGCCCCCGAAGGGGACGTTCACGATGGCGGTCTTCCACGTCATCAGCGCGGCGAGTGCGCGAACCTCGTCGAGGTCGACTTCGGGGTGGTAGCGGATGCCGCCCTTGTAGGGCCCGCGCGCGCCGTTGTGCTGGACCCGGAAGCCCGAGAACGTGTGGATCTTCCCGTCGCTCAGCTTCACCGGGATCTGCACCTGCACCTCGCGGTAGGAGGACTTCATCACCGCCGCCACGTCGTCGGCCAGCTCGAGCCGCCCGGCCGCGAGATCGAACCAGTGCGAGACGATCTCGTAGTTGGAGACCTCCGCCCGGCCGGTGCGCTCGGCCTCGTTGGCCGGCCGGGGAGACTTGTCAGTGGGGGTGCCCGACATACGCCGACAGCCTCTACCCGGGAGGGGGGAGAAGCAAGCGGCGGGTGCCCTCGCCCGGCTCTACCATGAGCGCCGAGGGGCCATAGCTCAGCTGGAAGAGCGCCGCCTTTGCAAGGCGGAGGTCGCCGGTTCGAGCCCGGCTGGCTCCATCATCTTGTTGCGCTCGTCACCCTGCCGTCGCGTCGCGACTGACACGCTCGTGGCGCGAAGTGTGAAGCGGCAAGGTGCCGCGTGCTAACTTCGAGATCCATTGGCGTTGGCGCCCCGGGGTAGCTCCCCGGCAGCAGCTAGCGACCCGCCTCGGGCGGGTCGTTGCGGTTCTAGGGGTCGACTAGGGGTCGAGCAGGTCCCGCTCCGCCGCCCAGCGTGAGAGCTCGTGCCGGCTCGAGAGCTGGAGCTTGCGCAGCACGGAGGAAACGTGCGCCTCGACGGTCTTCGCCGAGATCGAGAGCCGCAGCGCGATCTCCTTGTACATGTAGCCGCGTGCGATGTGCTGGAGCACCTCGCGCTCGCGCGGCGTGAGCTGATCGAGCTCGGCATCGCCCGGAGCCGGCGATTCGCCCGCGAACGCGTCGAGCACGAAGCCCGCCAGGCGAGGTGAGAACACCGCGTCGCCCTCGCGCACGCGCTCGATGGCCTCAGCGAGGTCGGGCCCGGAGATCGTCTTCGTCACGTAGCCGCGGGCGCCGGCGCGGATGAGGGCGATCACGTCCTCGGCCGCGTCGGAGACCGACAGCGCGAGGAAGCGCGCGTCCGAGCCCGCCTCCGCCGCGCGGCGGATCACCTCGGCGCCCCCGCCGTCGGGCATGTGCACGTCCACGAGCACCACCTCGGGCGCGACCGAGCCGATCAGCGCGACCGCCGCCTCGACGGAGGCGGCGTCACCGGCGATGTCGACGAGCGACTCGAGCTCCGCGCGCACGCCCGCGCGAAACAGCTCGTGGTCGTCCACGATCACGACCCGCGTCGCAGCGCTCATCTCGGGATCACCAGCTCCACCTCGGTGCCAGTCTGCGGATCGCTCGCGATCCGTGCCCGCCCGCCGTGGCGCTCCATCCGCCCGACTATCGACTCGCGCACACCGCGACGGTCTTCCCGCACGGCCGCGGGATCGAAACCTGGCCCGCGATCGCGCACGAACACCGACACCTCGCGCGCGCTCACCTCCGCGTACACCGACACGGGGGAGCCGTCGCCGAACTTCGACGCGTTGGTCATCGCCTCGCGCGCAGCAGCCACCAGCGCGCGTGTGGCGTCGTCGAGCTCGAGCTCGCCCACCGCCACCACGTCCACCGCCACCCCGTGCGCCACCTCGACCTCCTCCGCCGCCTCCTCGAGGGC
>JACCYP010000316.1 GCA_013696425.1 Thermoleophilaceae bacterium | reverse complement strand
GTCGACCGCGCTGCGCGCCATCTTGCGCGGCACGTTCAGGTAGGGCGCGGCGAGGCGCGTGAGCGGCTCGGCCATCGCGGCGCGGCGCTCAGCCGGCGGCGTGGCCGCCGGCTCTGGCGGGGGGACCTCGAGCTTCTCCGGTGTCGGATCGAGGATCACCGTCGAGACGTCGATCGCGGCGAGCCCGTCGACGAGCGCGTGGTGCATCTTCGCCACGATCGCGCCGCGCCCGCCCTCGAGCCCCTCGACCACCCACATCTCCCAGAGCGGCCTGCCGCGGTCGAGCGGGGTCGACATCTCGCGCCCCATCAGCTCGTGCAGCTCCGTCATCCCGCCCGGCGCGGGCAGCCCGACCGCGTGCACGTGGTCGGCGGGGTCGAAGTCCGGGTCGTCCTCCCAGACCGGGTGTGAGATGCCGAGCGGAGCCTCGTCGAGGCGCATGCCGTAGCGCGGGATGAGGTGCAGGCGCTCGCGGATCCGGTCGGCCACATCGGCGCGGGTGGGAGGCCGCCCGAAGATCAGCATCCCGCCGACATGCATGTGGACGGGCGGGCGCTCGGCCTGCAGCGCCGACAGATCCGAAGGACTTAGGTGCTCGACCCGCGGAGCTACGGGAGGCCTACTTGCGGCCGCGGCGCAGCGACGTGCCAAACGCGCGGTCCCAGTACGGCGCGCTCACGCCGAACCCGCGCTCGTGATCCTGGAAGTGGTGGCGCATGTGCAGCTCGCGCAGGTACTTGCCCACGCGAGTGCGCGCCTTGTGGTGGTGCAGGTGGTAGTGGGTCATGTCGTAGCCGAGGTAGCCGGAGAAGAAGCCGGCCGCGACCGCAAAGGCCTCCGGCGTTCCGAGCACGACCAGAAATAGGGCGTAGAAGAGCGCGGCGAGCGGGACCGACACCGACGGTGGCATGACGAGGCGCAGCGGATCGTTCGGGTGGTCGTGGTGGACGCCGTGGATGATCCAGTGGAGCCGTGCGCCCCAGGCGGTGTCCGGCTCGAAGTGGAACACCACCCGGTGCAGCCAGTACTCGGTGAGCGTCCAGAAGAGGTAGCCGCCGAAGACCCAGGCCACGACGGTCTCGTCGGTCATCCGCAGTGTGGCCGCGTAGAAGAAGGCGAGGATGCCGGGCACGAAGATCAGCACCGGCACCATTGGGTGCACGCGCGAGAAGAAGTCGAGCAACCGCGACTCGAACATCGGCGGCGACGCTTTGAGGGTCTCTTGGCGGCGGGCGTTCATCCGCCGCCAATATAGGTCCTACTGCGGCGCCAAAGTAGGTCCGATTCCTGCGAACAGCAGGAACCAGATCGAGAACAGCACCACGGAGAGGCCGGCGGAGACCACGAGCACCTTCTCGAGCGCGCTCGTGCCCTTCATATCGACCCCCCGCGCCTCCGCGAGTTCCATGTGCTTGTGGTTCAGCCAGCCGAGCCCGACGGCGATCAGGATGATCGAGACCAGCGCCCCGCCCATGGCCACCGCGAGCGAGGTGCCGATGCTGTTCGTGGATCCCTGAACCTGGGATCCCACCCACAGCCAGCCGATCGGAACGCCGACCCAGAGCACCACGCTCCCCACGAGCATGATCACGATCAGGATGGCGCCGCTGGCGCCCGCGCGCAGGAGATCCATGAACTTCATTGCGCCACAGCCTAGTCGTGTACAGTGTCGTACACCACCTTGATCACCACGGTCGCCACCGAAAAGCTCCCGAGGGGGCCCCACCGCCTCGCCCGCGAGGAGGTGCTCGCCTCGCAGCGCGGCCGGATTCTCGAGGGCATGGCCGAGGCCGTCGCCGCCAAGGGCTATGCGGCCACGACGGTCGCGCACGTCGTCGCCCGCGCCGGCGTCTCGCGCCAGACCTTCTACGCGCAGTTCGCCGACAAGGAGGACTGCTTCCTCGCCGCCTACGAAGTCGCGGTGGACCTGATCACCGGCCTCGTCGAGCAGGCCGAGGAGGGAGCGGGCGACTGGCTTGCGCGCGTGCGCGCGGGTGTCCACGCCTACCTCGAGACGCTGGCGGCCGAGCCCGCCTTCGCCCGCACCTACCTCGTGGAGGTGAACGCCGCCGGTCCGCGCGCGCTCGATCGCCGCGCCGAGGTGATGGACCGGTTCGCGAGCCGCCACCGTGAGTCATACGCGCGTGCGCGCGAGGAGCTGGCGGAGCTCCCGCCGCTGCCGGACGCCGTCTTCGACGGGTTGATGGGGGCGAGCGTGGAGCTCGTTGCCCGCCACGTGAGGGACGGCCGGATCGGCGAGCTCGAGGAGCTCGAGCCGGTCCTCGACGACCTCCTCGCCCGCGACTTCCTCACCCGCGAGAGCCGCTCGACGATCTCCGGCGAGCGCTCCTTCCGCTTCAAGCACGTCCTGATCCGCGACGTCGCGTACGCGGGGCTCGCGAAGGC
>JACCYP010000298.1 GCA_013696425.1 Thermoleophilaceae bacterium | reverse complement strand
TCGCGCCCGAGCCGGTCGATCTTCTCGCTCGACTGGGTGAACGTCGAGAAGCCGTCGTTCACGATCGTCTGGCGGACCTCGACGGGGTCGGGGCCGTCGTTTCGCAGGTGCACCTCGATCACACCCGGGTCGAGCACCGTGCGATCGACGGACACCTCCTCCACCGGCACGCCGTTGCGGTCGAGCCCCGGCGCGTCGAGGGCCACGAACGCGGCGATTGCCGCCGCCAGGAGCACGAGCGGTAGGAGCCCGAGCAGCCACCCCGGCCGCTCGCGCTTCGGGCTGGCGGTGGTGGCCTCCATCAGTCAACCACGTCGAAGAAGCCCATCCAGCCGAGCTCAGCGAACTCGCTGACGTGGGCGTGGAACATGTACTTGCCCGTGAACGGGAAGCGCAGCTCGAGGATGCCGCGTTGACCTTGCCCCTGGATCACCGTGTCCGTGAGCTCGGTGGGCTCCAGTGAGGTGCCCGTCGGGTAGTAGTCGAAGAAGTTCGCGTGGATGTGGAAGGAGTTCAGGAGGTCGAACTCGAGCGCGTTCACCAGGTAGATGCGCACCTGCTCGCCGCGCTTGACCCTGATCGGCTCGCGCTCGTACGCGAAGGCGACCGTGTTCACGGCGTAGATCTCGTTGGTGCGGTCGAAGTTCGTGTCGAACCCGTTCATCACCATCAGGAGCTCGTCCGCCTTCGGGCGGCCCTTCTTCGGGTCGATGATGAACGCGCCGTAGAGGCCCTTCGCGATGTGGTCCGCGAGCGGGCGCGTGTGGCAGTGGTAGAGGTGCAACCCGAACGGCTCGGCGCCGAACTCGTAGTCGTAGGACTCCCCCGGCTCGATGTTGCCGGGCCCGATGTTGGGAATGCCGTCGTTCACGTCCGTGTGGATGCCGTGGAAGTGCATCGTGTGCGGGTGGCTCGAGGCGTTCGTGAAGCGCACGCGAAGCTTCTCCCCCTCGGTCGCGCGCAGGGTCGGCCCAGGCACACGGCCGTTGTAGGTCCAAGCCGCGTACTTCACGCCGGGCGCGACCTCGATCTCCTTGTCCTCGGCCACGATCTCCCACTCGCGCACGCCGTTGATGACCCGGCCCGTGTCGTAGTCGCGCAGGATCTCGGTCGGGTCGAAGTCGTTCTTGACCTTCCCCCCGACGATGCCTGCGTGCGCCTGGCTGCCGTGGGCTGCGGTGTTGGCCGCCGCACCGTCGCCGCCACCGTGGCCCGCGGGCTTGCTCGCTCCGACCGGCAGGTTGACGGCTGCGGGGACCGCGGCGGCCACGAACGGGAGCCGGCACACGAAGTTACGTCTGGACAACCCTGCCATGTGGCCGCATTAAACCAGGAATTAGTCGAGACTAAAAATATACTGCTGGACATGTCTACGATGCTGGTCCTCGCGAAGCGATAACAGTGCCCTTCCTCTTCGACCGATCGAGCCGCGGAAAGCTGCTGATCAGCGGGTCCGGAGCGGCCGAGTTCCTCCAGGGTCAGGTGACCAACGATGTCGAGGCCCTCGAGCCGGGCACCGGTGCCTACGCCGCGCTGCTCAACCACAAGGGCAAGATGCGCACCGACATGCGCCTGCTGCGCGGCGAGGACTGGATCTGGATCGATACCGAGCCGGAGGGCCTCGCCGCCATCGCCGGCACGGTCTCGACGTACTCGATCGGCTACGACGTGAAGCTCGAGGACGTGAGCGCCGGCCGCGCCATCCTCTCGGTGCTGGGCGCCGACCCGCCGGGGCCCGAGCACTCCTTCACCGAGGCGGACGGGCGCATCACGGTCGCCACCGACCTCGGGTACGACGTGATCTGCCTCGCTGCCGATGCGGACGCGGTGCGCGCCGAGCTTGCCCTCGACGAGGCCTCCGACGAGGAGGCCGAGCGGCTGCGGATCGAGTCGGGGCGCCCGCGCTTCGGCCGCGAGCTGACCGGCGACACGATGCCCCAGGAGGGCGGCATCAACGACCGCGCGGTGTCGTTCGAGAAGGGTTGCTACGTGGGCCAGGAGACGGTCGCCCGCCTGCACTGGCGGGGCAAGCCCAACCGCACGTTGCGCGGCCTGAAGCTCTCCGTTCCCGCCGCGCACGGCGACCCGATCGTGCTCGGTGAGCGCGAGGTGGGCACCGTCGGCTCGGCCACGGTCTCCCCCACGCTCGGGCCGATCGCGCTCGCGATCGTGCGCCGCGAGGCCGAGGACGGCGCCGAGGTGACGGTGGCCGGCGCGGCGGCCACCGTGGTGGCCGTCCCGTTCGCTCGCTGAGCGCGGCTACCCTCGCCGGGTGGAGCAGAAGACCGCCAGACGGGCCACCGGGCGCAAGCGCGGCAGCCTGAGCCCCGACTCACCGCTCGTCGGCGGCGCCCTTCCCGACGCCGCACCCGCCGCGGACGAGGACTTCCTGCGGCTGCCGCAGGAGCGTCGCGACTCCACACCCGATCCGCGCGAGCTGCGCGAGCTGCTTCCCGCCCGCGACCCGAGCCGCGCCGTGGACGACTGGGGACGCTCGCAGCGGGTCTTCGACATGGTCGAGCCGCTACTCAACTTCTACTACCGCTACTGGTTCAGGGTGGAGGTGCAGGGGATCGAGAACGTGCCGGCCGAGGCCGGCGCTCTGCTCGTGTCCAACCACTCGGGCGCGCTGCCACCGGACGCGCCGATGATCATGCAGGCGATCCGCAACGAGCACCCGGCGCCCCGGCCCGTGTACATGCTCGGCGAGAACTGGTTCAAGGGCTACCCTGGCGTCGGGATGCTCGCCAACAAGATGGGTCTCGTGCCTGCCCATCCTGCAAACGCCCAGCGGCTGATGCACGACGAAAACCGGCTCGCGCTCGTGTTCCCGGAGGGTCAGAAGGGGTCGCGCAAGCTGTACTGGCAGCGCTACAAGCTGCGCCGCTTCGGCCGCGGCGGGTTCGTGAAGACGGCACTGCGCGCACAGGTGCCGATCGTGCCGATCGCCGTGCTCGGCGGCGAGGAGGCGATGCCGATCTTCGCCCACGTCAAGCCGCTGGAGCAGCTCACGAAGCTCATCTACTTCCCCGTGAACCACGCGTTCCCTCATTTCGGAGCAGCGGCCGGGCTCATGTACATGCCCGCGAAGTTCAAGATCCGCTTCCTCGAGCCGATCGACCTGAGCTCCTACGGAC
This sequence comes from Thermoleophilaceae bacterium, assembly GCA_013696425.1. GTDB lineage: Bacteria > Actinomycetota > Thermoleophilia > Solirubrobacterales > Thermoleophilaceae > JACCYP01. Next base: position 5,953 of record JACCYP010000298.1, on the reverse strand, counting down.
CCGACGCCGCCGCCGATCTCGCGCTCGTCGGTGCCCTCAGCGAAGAGATCCGCGGGAAGATCCAGCAGCAGGTCGACCAGCTCGTCGCGTCACGTACGTCCGTGTGGTTCGGGTAGGGTCCGCGCCGGAGAGGATGAGTAGTGCGTCAAACAAACGACGTTCCGGCGCCGCCGTGCTTTGCGGTCTCGCCGTCGTCGCTACGACAGCCGCTGGATGCGGCGAAGACGACTTCGAAAACGAAGCTCGCCCTCCCGTGCCGCTCCAGATCACCGGAGTGATCACCGATCGCAGCGTCACGATCTCGCCCGACGGCTTCGGCGCCGGACCCGTCGTGATCACCATCGCGAACGAGACCAAGGACTCCCACACTCTCACTCTCGAGGGCCCACGCGTCTCCGAGCGCGTCGGGCCGATCAACCCCGCCGACACGGCGGCGATCCAGAAGACGCTGCCCGAGGGCGAGTACACGGTCACCACCGCCACCGCGAACGACGAGGGCGACATCGACCCCGGCAAGATCAAGGTCGGCCCCGAGCGCGAGAGCGGCTCGGGAGAGCTACTCCTGCCGTAGTCCCTTCGCCTCGCTGCGTCCTCGAGTCTCGCCTTGCCCCGGCAAGGCTTCGACCCCTGCGTCCTGGCGAGGCTCGGGCCTACGACAGGAGTGCCTAGAGGGACTGCTGGCCGCTGGCCGCGGTCTCGATCTGCATGAGGTACCCGCGGACCTGGGCCTCGAGCGCTTCCAGGCCTTCGCGGGCCTTGTCGATGCCGTTGCTCGCGTTCGTGAGGTTCGTCTTCACGCTTCGGGCGTTCGCCAGCGCCTGGACCGCCCGCTCTGTCAGGTCGCGTATGGCGGCCGTGTCCACGCCGTCATCGTCGCCGGCCGCCATCAGCACCTTGGCGCGGGCGAGGCCGTAGGCCAGCTCGAGCGCCACCGGGCTCTCGCCAGGGCTCCAGACCACCATCAGCTTGTCGCCCTGGTACTCCCGCAGCGAGCCCGTGTTCGCCGGCAGCTCCTCCTCGGTGGGCACCACCAGCACGGCGTAGTCGGCCCCGCGCTGCTGGAGCGCGCGGTCGAGCTCCTCCATCGCCTTGGGCTTCGTGAGCCGGCGGTCCTTGGCCTCGAACACGAGGCGCCCGCGCGGTAGCCCCTTGCAGCCGTCAATGGCCACCACCACGTCGCCGGTCTTGCCGGACTCCCCGGCAAAGTCCCCGACCGCGTCGCAGTCATCGCCCTGGCCGGTCGCGATCGCGTCGAGCGCCGCGGCGACCTCCTCCTCGTAGTCGCGGCCCTTGGCGGTGCCACGCTCACGCTCGACGGCGAGCTCCTCGAGCTTCTGCTTCTCGCCGCGCAGCGCCTCGAGCTCCACCTTCAGCTCCGTGAGCTGGCCGAACAGCGCGCGCAGGTTCTTGTCCTGGCGCTCCTGGGCGCCCTCGATCGCCTGCACAGTGCTCGAGCGGAACTCCGCCAGCGGGTTCGACCCGTCGGTAGCCGAGAACTGCTTGCGCAGATCCTCCCGTGAGGCCGCGAGGAACTCGGCGACGGCCTCCTTCACGCGGTGCTGGACGGCCTCCGAGCTGCCGTCCGAGAAATGTCGCTCGAGCGCCTTGGTGAGGTGGCCCGACTCCGCGCCGAAGACCTCCTCGACCTTCGTGTCGAAGCGCTCTGCAAGCGTGCGGGTGCGCTCGACCAAGGCGCCGTCGACCTCACGCGAGGCCTTTTCGAGCTCGGCTTTCACGAACTCCGCCTGGGCACCGGAGTTCTCGCGGTCGAGCACGCGCGCGCCGATCTCGATGGCGTCGGTAACCCGCGCGGCGGGGTCCTCCGCATCGCGCACGATCTGCGCCGCGGTAGCGTCGGCGACCACGAGCGACTCGATCACGAGCGAGTCGCCAGTCGCACGGACGGAGGGCTTGTGTAGGGGTAGAGCGGCTTCCATAGCAGTGAAGTCGCAGGGTAGGCACGGGTCCTGACAGAACCGTGCGGACTGCAGGCCGGATTGCACTGCCGGCGGCGTGCGCTTCGCTCTCGTTAGTACGATCCCCCGGCTCTCGACCTGACCCGGAGGATTTCCCTTGGCCGTTGACGTCTCGAAGGTGAACCAGATCTCGACCGAGCCCGGCACGCTGCCGGACACGATGACCGCGTGGGTCATCCGCCAGGAGCGCGAGGGCGAGCCGACCGACGCCTTCCAGCTCGAGGAGATCGAGGTCCCCCACCCCGGCGCCTTCGAGGTCGTGGTGCGCGTGATGGCGGCCGGCGTGAACTTCAACAACGTCTGGGCCGCGCTCGGCAAGCCCGTCTCGGTGTTCCGCTACCACCCCGACGAGGACCACCACATCGGCGGCTCCGACGCCTCGGGCATCGTCTGGAAGTGCGGCGAGGGCGTGACCCGCTGGAAGCCCGGCGACGAGGTCGTGATCCACTGCAACCAGGCCTCCTACGAGGACATCGAGGTGCACGGCCTGGATCCGCTCGCGGCCCCGAGCCAGCAGATCTGGGGCTATGAGACCTCCTGGGGCTCCTTCGCGCAGTTCACGAAGGTGCAGGCCCAGCAGCTCATCCCCAAGCCCAAGAACCTCACCTGGGAGGAGGCCGCGAGCTACGGCCTCACCTACTTCACCGCCTACCGGATGCTCATGGACCAGTGCGACATCCAGCCGGGCGACCGCGTGCTCGTGTGGGGCGCCGCCGGCGGCCTCGGCGTGTTCGCCATCCAGCTCTGCAAGATCGCCGGCGCCCAGGCCGTCGGCGTCGTCTCCTCCGAGGCGAAGGGCGAGCTCGTGAAGCGCCTCGGCGCCGTCGACTACATCGACCGCAACGAGTTCAAGGGCATGATGCGCAAGGGCGGCGAGGACCCCGACGAGGAGAAGGCCCGCTTCAAGGAGTCGCGGCGCTTCTCCAAGCACGTGAAGGAGCTGCTCGGCGGGGAGCCGGACATCGTGTTCGAGCATGTCGGCATGGCCACCTTCCCCACCTCCGTCCTCACCGTGAAGCCGTTCGGCAAGGTCGTGATCTGCGGCGCGACGTCGGGCTACAACCTCGACTTCGACGTGCGCTACCTGTGGATGCGCCAGAAGCAGATCATCGGCTCGCACTTCGCGAACGCCTACGAGGCCAACCGCGCGAACGAGCTGATCGAGCAGGGTCTGATCCGGCCCGTGCTGTGGAAGACGATGGGCTTCGAGGACGTCGCGAACGCCCACCAGCTGATGCACGAGAACAAGCACCTCGGCAAGATCGCGATCCTGGTCGGCGCCGAGAAGGAGGGCGAGGGCAAGACCGAGGAAGGCGAAGGCGCGATCCGCGCCGAGGTCGGCGCCTAGCGATGGCCGGGGCGCTCGTCGACACGGGGACGAAGGCGGTCCAGATCTCGTGGTCCATCAACCCCTTCCGCGGTGACAAGTTCGAGGAGGCGTGGCTCCCCCACGCCGAGGCGGCGCTGCGCTACGGCGCCAAGGGCTGGCTGCTCTTCCGCCAGGACGACTCGCGCCTGTCGTTCACCCAGTACGCGTTCTTCGAGAACAAGATCGAGTGGGAGCGCTACTGGTACTCGGAGGAGATCTCTAACGCCCGCGCCGAGATCCACGGCTGGTTCCAGGTGCCGATCGAGTACGCGTTCCTGAACGTGAAGGGCGCGGGCTCCTTCGCCGAAGTGCCGCAGGCGCCCACCGCTTAGGCGTACCCTCAGGCGGAGTGATGCTCCGCGCGATTCCCCCCATCGCGCTGGCGGCTGCCGTGCTCTGCGGCGCCACGCCGGCGCATGCCGACACGGTCACGGGCCTCGTGGGCACATGCACCGTGAAGGATGCGGCCGACAACGACCCCGCAGCCGGTGGCAACCAGCTGCCCTACAAGTTCTGCGACGACGGCGTGCCCGCGGTGGGCGGCACGACGCCGAACGTGGGCGCCGTGGACGCGCTCGCGGTGCCTCAGAAGTACGACGGCTTCACCGGCCTGCCACCGCTTTCCCCGAGCCCGGACGCCGGCTCGGGCTTCGACCCGGTCACCAACCGGATCGCGCTCGACGCCGACATCTCGATCCCCGACGCCACCGCCAATCCGCCGCCCCCGGGAGGCTGGCCGCTCGTGGTGATGATGCACGGCTGCTGCAGCGGCTCGAAGGCCAGCTGGAAGGACACGAAGGTCGACGGCAGCGGAGAGAAGTGGCACTACAACAACGCCTGGTTCGCGTCCCGCGGCTACGTGGTGCTCACCTACACCTCGCGCGGCTTCGTCGACGGGAGCAATCGCGGCTCGACCGGGTTCGCCGAGCTCGACTCGCGCCGCCACGAGATCAACGACTATCAGTCCCTCGCCTGCCAGATCGCCGGGACGGCCGACCTCGATCCCGGCACCGCCGGGGTGCAGTCGATCAACCCGCAGAAGATCGTCCCGACCGGCGGCTCCTACGGCGGCGGCTTCACCTGGATGGCGCTCACCGATCCGACGTGGGACTGCGCTACCGAGGGCGCGGGCGCAACGAACATGAGGGTGGTCGCCGCCGCGACGAAGTACGGCTGGACCGACCTCGCGCAGTCGCTCGTGCCGAACGGCAACGAGCGCAAGACGAGCCAGCCGGGCACCGACCCGGCCACCGCCTTCACCAAGACCCCGCTCGGCTACCCCAAGCGCACGATCGTGGCCGGGCTCTATGCGGCGGGCAAGACGGGGGTGCCGCCGGGCAGCCCACACACCACCTTCCCGCCGAAGATCGACCAGGGCATCGCCTGCCTCTCCTCGACCGACCCGTTCGCGCAGAACCCCGCCTGCACCCAGGCCGCCCCGGGCAGCATCGCGACCGTGCCCGACCTGCTCGACGAGTTCATCACCGACCGCTCGGCCTACTACCAGCAGGATTTCTGGACCGGGCTCGGGAACAACTCCATCGCGCCCGTGCCCGTGTTCAGCGCGGGCACCTTCACCGACCCGCTGTTCCCGCCCCAGGAGCACCGCCGCATGGCCGAGCGGCTGAAGGCGGCGGCTCCGAACTACCCGGTGCAGGAGTACTACGGCGACTACCAGCACTTCGTACAGAACAAGGCGAAGGAGTGGGGCGATGTCTGCGGCGCTGACCGCCACGTCTGCACCTACACCGACTACCCGGGCGGAGACCTGAACCAGACGCCGCCGACCATCGCTCGCGAGGTCGGTGCCACCACGCGCCTGAACCGCTTCCTCGACGCCTACGCGGATCCATCCGCCAACCCCGCCGAGCCCCAGCCCGCGCTCGACGTGACGGCGTCACTGCAGGTCTGCCCGCAGAACGCGGCGAGCCTCGGGGCGAGGCCCGATGAGCCCGGCCCGCGCTTCACCGAAGGGAGCTTCGCCGCGCTGGCTCCCAACACCCTCACCGTGCTCGCCCCGGGCCTCCAGACCACCACGAGCGACGCGGCGCCGAACAACCACGCCGCGAACGCCGACCCGGTCCAGAACTCGCTCGCCCAGACAAACCGCGGCAAGTGCCCCGTCGAGCAGTCGCCCGGCGGCTTCGCGAGCGCCGGGCCCGGCGTCGCGACCTACGACTCGGCCGCCCTCACACGCAACGTGACGATGGTCGGAACGAGCAGCGTCACCGCGAACTTCAACGTGATCGGCGGCGGGGCGTCGCCGTTCCAGCTGAACGCACGTGTCTACGATCTCGCGCCCGACGGCACCCAGACGATGGTCGACCGCGGCACCCGCACCTTCACCGAAACGGCCGGGCCGCTCACCTTCGACGTGCACGGCAACGGCTGGCGCTTCGACAAGGACCACAAGATCCGCATCGAGCTCGCCCAGGACGACGACCCCTACATCAAGTCCTCGGCCGTGCCCTCGAGCATCGCCTTCAGCGGCATCTCCATCAGCGTCCCGATCCGCGAGGCCCCTGAGACGATCGCGGGTGGGGCCGCCCCCGAGGCCCCGGGCACCGCCCCGGGCGGGGCCGGCGGCGGGGACCCCGGCGCCCCGGGC
>JACCYP010000279.1 GCA_013696425.1 Thermoleophilaceae bacterium | reverse complement strand
GGCGCACGCCGAGGTGCTCGACCGCGAACAGGGCGCCGTTCACGAGCAGCCGCGCCTGCGGCCTCAGGCCGCCGATCCACTCCGCCGACCGCGCCGCGGCGTCGAGCTCGCCCGCGCCGGGCAGCGCGCCCTCGCCGTCCGGAATCAGCGCATCGCAGAACGCCTCGAAGGTGCGAAGCCGCGGCGCCGAGAGGCCCGGCGCGGCCCTTCACCCGGGTGTTGCGCTCTCGACCCTGCCGGCCAGCGACCAGCAGAAGAGCGCGACGAACACCAGCGAGCCGTCGACCAGGAAGTTCAGGAGGTTGATGAAGACGTCGTCCTCGAGGAAGAAGACGCCGGTAGTGAGAGAGGAGGCGAGCTTGCCGGCCGCGAGCACCAGCAGCAGCGGCCGGTAGCGCACCACGTCGGTGGAGACGACGAGCACGATCCCGGTGATCACCGTCATGTAGGCGAAGCCGAGCCCCAGCCAGAACTTCTGGTCGGTCTCGGCGCTGCCGGAGAAGGATCCGAACCAGTCGCCCACCTCACCCACGCGCGCGATCACGCCGTCCGGGTTGAAGAGGAAGAACAGCCCGACGAAGGCGAACGTAGCCGCCAGCGAACGCATGATCAGGACGACGAGCTTCTCGGCGGAGCGCGGGTCGATGGGGCGGACCCTATTCTGCGGGGCCGTGATCGATCGCGAACAGGTCAACCACGTCGCCCGTCTCGCGCGCCTGAGGCTCACCGACGAGCAGGCCGAGCAGATGGCGGCCGAGCTCTCGAAGGTGCTCGACCACATCGAGAAGATGGGCGAGCTCGATCTGGCCGACGTCGCTCCGACCTCGCACGTGGTGGAGCTCGAGAACGTGCTGCGCGAGGACGAGGCGCGGCCGAGCTGGCCCAGAGACCGCATGCTGGCCGAGGCGCCCGACGCGGACGCGGAGGGCTTCCGCGTGCCGAGCCCGGGCTCTTGACCTCGGAGCTGCTGTCCCTCACCGCGGCGCAGGCGGCGGAGCGCACACGCGCCGGCGACCTCGACCCGCGCGAGCTCTGGGACCTCTACCGGGAGCGCGCCGGCGCGGACGATCTCGGCGCGTACCTGTGGCTGCCCGACGACGCCCCCGAGATGGACGCGAGCGGGCCGCTCGGAGGCGTACCGCTCGCGGTGAAGGATCTCTTCTGCGTGGAGGACGTGCCGAGCACGTCCGGCTCGCGCATCCTCGAGGGCTACCGCCCGCCTTACACGGCCACGTCGGTTCGCAAGCTCGTCGACGCCGGGGCGCCCATGCTCGGCAAGACGAACATGGACGAGTTCGCGATGGGCTCCTCCAACGAGAACTCGGGCTACGGCCCGGTGAAGAACCCGTGGGACGAGTCGCGCGTGCCCGGGGGATCGAGCGGCGGGTCGGCGGCGGCTGTCGCGGCCGGGCTCGCACCGTGGGCGATCGGCACCGACACCGGCGGCTCGATCCGCCAGCCCGCCGCGCTGTGCGGGATCGTCGGCCTCAAGCCCACCTATGGCGCGGTGTCGCGCTACGGGATGATCGCCTTCGCCTCCTCGCTCGACCAGTGCGGCCCGCTCACCCGCGACGTGACCGACGCCGCCCTGCTCTTCGGGCAGATGACCGGCCGCGACCCCTGTGACTCGACCTCGCTCGATTACCCGGCCGATCCGCGCCTCCCGAGCGCGGAGCGCCTCGACGGCCTGCGCTTCGGCGTCCCGAAGGAGCTGCTCGACACCGAGGGGATCGAGCCCGGTGTGCGCGCGGTCTTCGACACGACCGTGAAGCGGATCGAGGAGCTCGGCGCCACGGTCGAGGAGATCGCGCTGCCGCACTCCGGCCACGGCTTGGCGGCCTACTACGTGCTCGCGCCGGCCGAGGCGAGCGCGAACCTCGCGCGCTACGACGGGGTGCGCTTCGGCATCCGTGCCGAGGCGCCCGATCTGCTCTCGATGTACGAGGAAACGCGCGCGCAGGGCTTCGGCGACGAGGTGAAGCGCCGGATAATGCTCGGCACCTACGCGCTCTCCTCGGGCTATTACGACGCCTACTACGGGCAGGCACAGAAGGTTCGGACGAAGATCGCCGACGACTTCCGCGCCGCATTCGAGCGCGTGGACCTGATCGTCACGCCCACCTCGCCGACCACGGCGTTCCCACTCGGTGCCCGCACCGGCGATCCGCTCGCCATGTACCTCTCCGACGTGCTGGCGGTGCCGATGTCGCTTGCCGGCATCCCGGCCATCTCCATCCCCGGCGGGCTGGCCGACGGACTGCCGGTCGGCGTCCAGCTGGCGGGGCCCGCCTTCAGCGAGTTCGAGATCTGCGACGCCGCCTACGCGCTCGAGCGCGCGATTGGTTTCGGGGACCTGCCGTGGAAGTAGCCTCCGCCCGCCAGTACGAGCCGGTGATCGGCCTGGAGATCCACGTCCAGCTCGCCACCGACACGAAGATGTTCTGCGGTTGCGAGCTCTCCTTCGGACTCGACCCGAACACGCGCACGTGCCCGGTCTGCCTCGGCCACCCGGGCGTGCTGCCGGTGCCCAACCGCCGCGCTATCGAGTTCGGGCTGATGATCGGCCTCGCGCTCGGGTGCGAGATCGCGCCGCGCTCGATCTTCCACCGCAAGAACTACTTCTATCCCGACAACCCGAAGGCGTTCCAGATCTCTCAGTACGACGTACCGCTCTGCAGCGGTGGCGAGCTGGCGGGCGTGCGCGTTCACCGCGCCCACCTCGAGGAGGACGCCGCGAAGCTCGTGCACGCGGGCGAATCCGGCCGCATCCACGGTGCTGAGGCCAGCGTGGTGGACTTCAACCGCGCCGGCACGCCGCTGGTGGAGATCGTGACCGAGCCGGACATCCACTCGGCGGCCGAGGCGGCGGAATGGGCGCGGCTGCTCCGCGAGACGCTGCGCGCGCTCGGGGTGTCCGACGTGAACATGGACGAGGGCTCGCTGCGGGTTGACGGGAACGTGTCGATCCGGCCCGCCGGCGAGGCCACGCTCGGCGTGAAGACCGAGCTGAAGAACATGAACTCCTTCCGGTTCCTCGAGCGCGGGCTCGATGCGGAGATCGCGCGTCAGGAGGGCATCCTGCGCGAGGGCGGGCAGGTGGAGCAGGAGACGCTGCACTTCGACAACCGCACAGGAGCGCTGTCCTCGCTTCGCTCGAAGGAGGAGGCGCACGACTACCGCTATTTCCCGGAGCCCGACCTCGTGCCGATCGCGCCGACCGAGGCGATGATCGAGATGGCGCGCGCCGCCATCCCGGAGCTGCCCCTCGCGCGGGCCGAGCGCTTCGAGCGCGACCACGACCTGCCGGCGGACTCGGCGCGGCTGCTGGCCTTCCGCGGCGAGCAGGGCGACTTCTTCGAGGCGGCACTCGCCGTGAGCCCGTCCGACCCGCGCACGCTCGCGAACTACGTCGTCAACGACGTGCCCCCCGGCAGCGCGGCGACTCCCGAGGCGGTGGCGAAGCTCGTGGACCTGATCGGCGCGGGCACGGTGAGCAGGGGGGCCGCCAAGGAGGTGCTCGAGGTGCTGGCCGCGGAGGGCGGCGATCCCGAGCAGATCGTGGCCGACCGCGGCCTCGGCGCCGCCGGCGGGGACGAGCTCGGCGCCATCGTCGACCAGGCGATCGCGGAGAACGCCGGCGCCGTCGAGAAGATCAGGGAGGGCAAGGACCAGGCGATCGGCGCCATCGTGGGGGCGGTGATGCGCCAGACGAAGGGCCGCGCCGACGGCGGCGAGGTCCAGAAGCTGATCCGGGAGCGGATCGGCGCGTAGAATCGACTGCATGAGCAGATTGATTCGTATGGACGCAACGGGCCACTCGACCCTCGCGGAATGGAGCGCCGGGGACACGGCTGCGGTGGATGCCGCGGTCGAGGCCTTCCGGCACGAGCTCTCCGAGGGCTACATCGGAGTCGTATCCGAGGGTGCCGGGCGGGCCACGCAGGTCACCGAGCTGCCGCCGGATGCGGACCTCGTGATCCTGCGCAAGCCCATCGCGGGCGGTTGAGCGAAGCCGTACTGCCGGAGGTCGCCGGGGTCCCCTGGCGCAAGCCGGAGACCGAGCGCAGCCTGCGCTCGCGCGGGCGCCTCTGGACGGCCTGGACCGCCGCCTACGTGGTGCCGTTCCCGCTCATGGGTGTCGCCATCGTGCTGCTCGAACCGCTCGCGGCGCCGCTGGCCTTCATCGCCACCGCGCACGCCTGGGTGATCCCCGAGCTCTACGCCTCGCGCGGCGCGCTCACGGTGAAGCCGCGCGGCGGCCCGATGGCGGCGGAGGAGCGGGCGCAGGGCCTGCTCGCCGATCTGCTCGGCCATGACGAGCGCGAACTTCAGCGCGAGACCGGGCTGGCGCTCGAACCCGGGGCGCTCGGCACGTGGCTCGTGGGCGATGCCGGGGCGCTGCTCGTGATCCCCGGGGGCAAGCGCGTTCACTGTTTCTGCGTGCGCACCACCGACCCGGGCCTCCCGCCCGCCGATCGCATCGCCCACCTGCTGCTGGCCCTGCGCACCGACGAGGAGGGTTTCGCCACCGTCGCGAACCACGCCTTCGCCGGTGCCCCCTGGCGTGTGCGGCGCCGGATGCGGGCGCCGATGCGCCCGGCCCTCGACGCAGCCGTCTCTGCAGCCCGCTCGTAGCTAGCCTCCAGCCCATCGCCTGGGACGTAGTCATCGCCGGTGGGGGCTTCGGGGGCCTCTACGCCGCACGCAAGCTCGAGCGCGTGCTGCCCAGGCATTCCGCGCGGCTCACGCTGGTCTCCGATCAGAACTACATGCTCTACACGCCCCTGCTGCCCGGTGCGAGCGCGGGCACGCTCGAGCCGCGCCACGTGGTGGTGCCGCTGCGCGAGGAGCTCGACTGGATGGACGTCCGGCTCGGCCGCGTGACGGGCGCCGACCCGGCGGTCAACGAGCTGAGCTACACGAGCGTCGACGGGCGCGAGAGCACGCTGCGCTACGACCAGCTGATCGTGGCCCTCGGGTCCGTCTCGCGTGTGCTCCCGGTGCCCGGCCTCGCCGAGCACGCACGCGGCTTCAAGACGATCTCCGACGCCATCGCCCTTCGCAACCACGCGGTGAACTGCCTCGAGATCGCGGAGTCGCTCGATCATCCCGACGAGCGCCGCGACTACCTCACGTTCGTGTTCGTGGGCGCTGGCTACGCCGGCGTGGAGGGCATCGCCGAGCTCCAGGACTTCGTGATCGATCTGATCGACCGCTACCCGAAGGCGCGTCTCGACGGCACGCGCTTCGTGCTCGTGGAGGCCGAGGGCCGGATCATGCAGGAGATCCCGGCGGAGCTCGCCGACTTCGCCCAGAACGAGCTGCGCGCGCGCGGGATCGAGGTCCGCACCGGCACGCGCCTCGACCGGATCGACGCGGATGCCGCCAGCCTGTCCACCGGCGAGCGGCTGCCGGCCCGCACCGTGGTCTGGACCACGGGCGTGAAGCCGGTGCCCGTGGTGCGTGAGCTCGGCCTGCCACTCACCGCGCACGGGCGCGTGGAGGTGGACGCGACCATGCGGGTGGCGGGCCACGAGAACGTCTGGGCGATCGGCGATTGCGCCGCAGTGCCGGACCCCGCCGCGAAGGGTGCGCGGCCGTGCCCGCCGACGGCGCAGCACGCGCTGCGCCAGGGCAAGCTCGTGGCGGAGAACGTGGCGGCCGCGCTCGGCGGCGGCACGCGCAAGAAGTTCAAGTACAAGTCGCTCGGGGTGTTCGTCGACATGGGGCGCCACCAGGCCGTCGCGACCATGCTCTTCCTCAAGCTGCGTGGCTTCCCCGCCTGGTTCGCCGCGCGGACCTACCACATGCTCGCCATGCCGGGCAACGGCCGCCGGATCCGCCTCGTGACCGACTGGACGGTGGGCCTCTTCTTCGGGCGCAGCGCCACCGAGCTCGGCCAGCTCGGCCATCCCGTGTCGCTGGGCGAGCACCTCGAGCAGGAAGAGCCCGCTCCATGAGCGAGGGTTTCGAGCTGCGCCCCGGGCGTCCCGGCGACCTGCGCGAGACCTTCGGGTTGTCGGTGAACACGTCTGGCTACCGCCGGGAGCCGACTCCGGAACAGATCGATGGCGACTGGCAGCGCTGGCGCGGGCTGATCGAGTTCAACGCCGCGCTCCCCGGGTGCTACTGGGTGGTGGAAGACGACGCCGGTCTCGCGGGGTACGCCCACAGCGTCGAGTTCGAAGGTATGGACGAGCTCACCGAGCTCGTGGTGACCGAACGCGCGCGCGGCCAGGGCGTGGCGCGCCGGCTGCTCGAGAAATGCTGGCCGACGCCGCCGACGCCCGACGTGGGGCGGATGGCGCTCGCGATGGGCGGCAACGCGGACCTGTCGCTCTACACGACCTTCGGGGCGATGCCGATCGTGGGGCACTGGGCGATGATCCAGCGCACCGAGAGCTACAAGGAGCGCCGCTCCCAGGAGACCGACGCCACCGAGCACTCGATCGTCGCGCTCTCGCCCGACAAGGCGGTGGCGGAGTGGAAGCGCCTCGAGCCCGATGCGATCGGCCACGGCCGCGCCGCCCTGCACGAGTTTTTCGCCCGCGACCGCACGTGCCTGGCGATGCTCGGCGCCGACGGCAACGCCGAGGCGCTCTGCTGGGTGAGCAACGATTCGGACATCGGCCCGGCGGTCGCGATCAGCTCTGAAGCCCTCCCCGACGTGGTGCTCGCGGCCCTCGACCGGGTGGCCACCACGCAGGAGCCGGAGAACTTGAACATCTTCGTGACCACGATCTCGTGGTGGCTCCTGCGCCGCCTGCGCGGGCTCGGATTCCGCGTGGAATGGCCAAACTGGATCATGTGCTCGGTGCCGCTTCCCGGCCTCGACCGGTACCTGCCGACCTATCCCGCGCATTTGCTGTAATCGGCGTATGACTGAAGCTGAGAAAACCGGTGGGATAAAGCAAGCTGCGAGGAACGGCGGCATGAAGCTGCTGGCGCTGGCCGTGCTGCTCATCGCCGCCTACGTGCTCTTCAAGGTCGTGATCGGCGTCGTCGCCTCGCTGGCCTGGATCGCCGTCGTCTGCGTGGCGGTCATCGCGGTCATCTGGGCCGTCCGCGTCCTCTGACGTGAGCCTCGTCGTCATCCTGGTGTTCTGCGGGCTTTCCGCGGGCGTCATCGGGAGGATCAAGGGCGGTTCGTTCCTGCTCTGGTTCGCGATCGGCTTCTGCCTGCCGGTGCTCGGCACCGTCGCCGCGGTGCTCTACCGCTACGAGCAGGACGAGCTTCTGCGGCGCTGCCCGGAGTGCAGTGCGGTGATCCCGCTGCACGACCAGGTGTGCATGCGCTGCGGGGTGAACCTCGACTGGCCGGACGAGGTACTGCAACGACCCGCGCGCACCCCCTGAGGACACCAAACCCGCTGGTACTCTGGCTAGTTCGACCCGTGAGCGAACTACGGAAGGAGGGTCGCGCTACATGCGAGCTGTCGAAGCAATCATGGAATGCCTGAAGGCGGAGGGTGTCGACACGGTATTCGGCATTCCGGGTGGCGCGAACCTTCCGACCTACGACGCCCTCTACGACGCCGGTATCAGGCACATCCAGTGCCGGCACGAGCAGGGCGCGGGTCACGCGGCCGAGGGCTACGCGAAGGCCTCCGGCAAGGTCGGGGTCGCGCTCGCGACCTCGGGCCCCGGTGCCACCAACCTGATCACGGCGATTGCCGACGCGAACCTCGACTCCGTGCCGACGGTGTTCATCACCGGCCAGGTGCGCACGGACCTGATCGGCACCGACGGCTTCCAGGAGGCCGACATCACCGGCATGACCCTGCCGATCGTCAAGCACTCGCTGATGATCCAGGACCCGCGCGAGATCCCGCGGGCGATCCACGAGGCCTTCCACGTCGCCCGCTCCGGGCGTCCCGGTCCGGTCGTGATCGACGTGCCCCAGGACCTCTCGCGTGCGGACATCCCGTACGAGCCTGTGGACGACGTGCACCTGCCCGGCTACTCGCCGACGCTCGACGGCAACCAGAAGCAGATCCGCCTGGCTGCCAAGGCGATGGCGAACTCGCGCCGGCCCGTGATCTACGCGGGCGGCGGGGTGATCAACGCCAACGCGTCGGAGGACCTGCGCGAGCTGGCCCTGTCCGACAAGTTCCCGGTCACCTGCACGCTGATGGGCCTCGGCGCCTTCCCGGCGCCGCACGAGCAGTGGCTCGGCATGCTCGGCATGCACGGCACCCGCAGCGCCAACTACGCGATGGACGAGGCGGACCTGATCGTGTGCATCGGCGCCCGTTTCGACGATCGCATCACCGGCAAGCTGTCGGAGTTCGCGCCGCGGGCGAAGTTCATCCACATCGACGTCGACCCGGCGGAGATCTCGAAGAACGTGCCCGCCCACATCCCGATTGTGGGCGACGCCAAGCGCATCCTGCCGAAGCTGGTGGCCGAGTACCGGGCCCTCGACACCGACGGGTCGCGCCTCGAGGAGTGGTGGAGCCGCATCAAGGGCTGGCAGGAGAAGCATCCGCTCGGCTACGAGGATTCCGAGGACTCCGAGATCAAGCCCCAGGCGATGATCGAGGCCGTCTACGAGGCCACCGGCGGCGACGCGATCATCACGAGCGACGTCGGCCAGCACCAGATGTGGACCGCTCAGTACTTCCATTTCTCCGAGCCGCGCCGCTGGATCAACTCCGGCGGTCTCGGCACGATGGGCTTCGGCCTTCCCGCCGCCATGGGGGCCAAGGTGGCCTGCCCCGACCAGACGGTGGTCTGCCTCTCAGGCGACGGGTCGCTCCAGATGAACATCCAGGAGCTCGCTA
>JACCYP010000277.1 GCA_013696425.1 Thermoleophilaceae bacterium | reverse complement strand
GCGCGCCGACGTGCGCGCCTATGTGGAGGCGGCGCTCGCCGGCGAGGGCCGCGACCCGAGCGGACCGCCCCCGTGGCGGGCGCTGCTCGAGCGGGCCACCGTGCAGCAGAAGGCCGCGGAGGATGGTGTCGCTGACGAGGCGAAAAAACGCCTCGAGTCAGAGCCGAAGGGCCGCGAGCGCAAGGCGCTCGAGCGCGAGTTCGAGGAGGCCGCCAAGCGCAGCAGCCGGCGCGCGCGCACCGAGGTGCTCGATCTCGGCCTCGAGCTTGCGGCACTCTCCTTTCGCGATCTGGCGTGCATCTCCGAGGGCGCCGGGGAGGCCGTGCTCGCCGTCGATGCCTCCCCCGACCTCGCCCGCCACGCCCACGGGCGCGATCCGCGCCGCCTGCGCGAGGCGATGGAGCGCTGCGAGGACACGCGCCAGTCGCTCGAGCTGAACGTGTCGGAGGACCTCGCGCTGGAGGCGCTCGGCTTCAGGCTCGAGAAGCTTGTCGGCTCGGCCGGCTGAGGCACGGCAGCTCGAGCACGCCCCAGGCGCCGCGGCAGCCGCGCACCCGCCGCGGGGGCACCGCGCGATCGACCCGCACCACGCGCCAGTCCGAGTCGAGCCACACGAGGTCGAGCGCCACCCGCATCCCGAAGGTGTGGACCGAGGAGCAGCGGGGGATGAGCAGCGGCCCCGGGTGGGCGCGGAAGGACAGGCCGGTGAGGCGGCGCAGGCCGTGTGCGATCTCCACGCAGGAGGTAAGGGCCGGCGCGGCTAGACTCGCCCCCGCGCCGCCGTAGCTCAGCTGGTAGAGCACGTCTCTCGTAAAGACGGGGTCGACGGTTCGAGTCCGTCCGGCGGCTTGACCTCCGAGCCCGCGCGCATGCACTGGACCCTCGCGGTCCTCGACCCGAAGCCCGCTGACCGGGTGCTCGAGATCGGCTGTGGCCACGGTGCCGCCGCGACGCTCCTCTGTGAGCAGCTGGAAAGCGGCTCGCTCGTGGCGCTCGACCGCTCGGCGAAGATGGTGGCCGCCGCCTCGAAGCGCAACGCAGGATGGGTCGAGGCCGGCCGCGCAGCCTTCATCGAGGGCTCGTTCGAGGACGTCGACCTCGGCTCCCAACGCTTTGACCGCGCGTTCGCCGTGAATCTGGCGCTCTTCTGGAAGCGGCCTGGCCGGGCGGTGCCGGTGCTCGCGCGCCTTTTGGCGCCCGGAGCGGTGGCGTGCTTTCTCTGGCAGGGACCGCCCGGCAGCCCGCCGCCTGCGGCGGATAGCGCGCAGGCGCTGGTCGCCGCCCTCGAGGCTGCGGGCTTCGCCGCGCCTGAGATCCTGCCCCGCCACGACGCGGAGGTCTCGGGCATCGCCGTGAGGGCATCGATGAGCCGTCCGTAAGTTCTCCCCGCCCGCGGCTTCACCGTGAAGCGCCGCTAACGCCGGCGGCCTACTCCGGCTCCTCTGGCCCGAGCATGAACAGCTCGATCTCCATGTCGGGGCCAACGTGTTGATTGGAGATGAACGCCAGGACATCGCGGCCCGAGAGGCGTTCCACCTCCCCGATGAACTTGTGCTGCATGGCGTTCTGGAACTCGCTGCGGGTCTGCTGGACAACCGGGCCCTTCTCCAGCTCGATCATCGTCTTCTCGACGTCGGTATAGACGCCGCCGAGCACGCAGGCAAGGAGGTCGTCCCCGAGCAGCTGGGTCTTCGCGGTCACCGGCGCGCGATGGTAATAGCGCTGGTGCAGCCTCACCATCGCGTCGGTCACGGCAGCGAGCAGGTCGTTACCCGCCAGGGCAGCGGTCGGAGCCGACATTGACGGCTTCTCTCTCGTCCTCCGGATTGGGTTCGCGCGAGAGGCAGAAGGGCGAGAACCCGCCGAGCGATGCCTCTCCACGATAGCGGCAATATGGCCTAGGATCTACCGAAGGTATGCCCACGCCTGAAGCTGAGAGCACCCACGGCGAGATTGTCACCGCAATCTCTGACGGTTTGGTCGCGCTCCTCAAGGAGTACTACGGCCGCGGCCCGAGCCATACGAAGTCCTACTACCAGGACGATCTCGTCGTCTGCATCCTGCGCGGTGGCTTTTCGCGCGTGGAGCAGACGCTGCTCGACGGCGGCCGCGGCTCCGCGGTCATCGGGCAGCGAATGGAGTTTCAGGAAGTCATGCGCGAGCGCTTCGAAGAGGTGATCCGAACCGCGACCGGACGCCCCGTGATCGGCTTCATGAGCGGCAACCAGCAGCATCCCGACATGATGTGCGAGGTCTTCATCCTCGGCCCCACCGACCTCGTTGACGAGGACGAGCTACCGCGCTAAGCTGACCGGCGAAGGGCACTGACTGCGATGTTGACCTCTGGTCGGCGGCGCAACCTGACTTTCGAGTATTCCGCCAACCGCAGGGCGACTCGGAGGTATCCAGTGCCACACCGCAGGTTTCTCACCAGTTCGACCGTAGGTCTCGGCGATCGGCTGCTCCAGCCGTTCTCCTGCACCTGGAGCGAGGGTGGCGAGGGCGTGGCGTGGCTCCGTGCCACCGGCGAACTCGACTTCGCGAGCACGCCGCAGCTCGAGCAGAGCTTGCAGGACGCTCAGCTTCAGGCGCGGCTGGTCGTTCTCGACCTCCGCGACCTCACCTTCATCGACAGCGCCGGGGTGCGGGCCGTCGTCGATGCCTCCAGGCGCGCCCACCGGCTGATCGTCGTGCGCGGACCCGCCGCGGTCGACTTCGTGTTCGACCTCACCGGGAGCTCCGGCGAGCTGACGATCCTGGATCTCGGTCCAGCGGAGCCGCCCGTGATGGCGCTGCTCGAGCTCGCCCAGGAGAGAACCACACAGGTGGGCTAGCGGGATACGTTGGCGGGGTGGACCCCTACCGCCGCCTCGCCTACATACGCATAGGCGTTTTCGGCGCATTCGTCGTCGCGCTGTTCGTCGCGGCCACCCTGAGCGGATCCCTGCCGAACGCCAAGAAGATCCAGGATTGGGGGGAGTCGCTTGGGCCTGCGGCCCCGCTGCTCTACATCCCCTTGAGCGCGGTCCTCTCGTG
>JACCYP010000261.1 GCA_013696425.1 Thermoleophilaceae bacterium | reverse complement strand
CCCCTCGGTCGAGATCCAGCACGGCTCGCAAGGCCGGCTGCACTGGGCCTACAGCTCCTGGCTGCGCATCCCGACCGAGGGCTATGAGGTCCTACCCGACGTCTTCTGGGCCTGGAGCGAGGCCGATGCGGCCGAGATCGACCGCTGGGCCGGCGCGACGAGCGCGCACCGGGCCCTCGCGGCGGGAAACCCATGGTTCGTGAAGTCGCTCGAGCTCGCGGGCGCCGAGCAGGCGAGCCCGGCCGCCCCGGCGGTGCTGGTGACGCTCCAGACGGGCCTCTCCGGCGAGGCGGCGCTCGAGCCGATCCTGCGGTCCGCCGCAGAGTCGCCGGCAAGCTGGGCCTGGACGGCACGCCTGCATCCCACGATGCGCGCGGACGAGGCGGATGCGGTGCGGGCCCTGCTCGCCCGCCGGGCGCCGCAGGTCGCGCTGCACACGCCCGAGAGCGAGTCGATCTTCGCCGACCTCGCCCGCTCCTCCGTCCACGTGACCATCTCCTCCTCGACCGTGCTCGAGGCCGCCGCGATGGGGGTGCGCTCGGTGCTGCTCGACCCTGCGGCGGAGGGCTGGTTCCCGGACCTCGCGGCACGCGGGATGTGCACGAGCGCCACCGAGGCCGGCGCCATGAGCGCGGCCATCGCGGCCGCACACGAGACTCGCGCGCGCCCCGAGGTGGCGGTTCCTCCAGCCGCCGGGCTCGCCCACGTGCTCGGAGCGGGAGGCTGACTGCGGCTTGCTAGCGTGGCGCCCGTGGCGGAGCCGGATTTCAAGGAAGTCAAGGCCCATGACAGCGAGCACTACCTCCGCGAGGAGGGCAAGCGCGAGCCGAAGGAGTCCTTCAAGTTCATCCTCGGCGAGGTCCGCGACTACGTGTCCGGGCTCGACTCGCCGCGCATCGCCGACGTCGGCTGCGCGACGGGCGACTTCCTCTACCACACCGGCCAGGCCTTCCCAGATGCCGAGCTGACCGGAATCGACTTCTACCCCGAGCTGCTCGAGCAGGCCGCCGCCGACGTGCCGGGCGGCAACTTCATCAAGGCCGACGTGCTCACCGGCGAGGGATGGCCCGACGAGCAGTTCGACGCCGTGTTCATGAACGGCGTCCACTCGATCTTCTTCGAGGTCGACCCGTGGCTCGACAACATGCTCGCCATCACGAAGCCCGGCGGGCGCACGTTCATCTTCGGCATCTGGAACCCGGATGACGTGGACGTGCTCACGAGCGTGCGCTACGTCGACGACCCGGACACCCCGCGATCGGGCTGGAACTACGTCTCGAAGACCACGATGACCCGCCATCTCGAGCGCCGCGGCAAGAGCGCGAAGTTCACGGACTGGGAGATCGAGATGGATCTGCCGCGCGACAAGGACGACCCCATGCGCACGTGGACGTTCCGGCGCGAGGACGGCACGCGCGTGACGATCAACGGCGCGCAGATCGTCCACAACTTCTCGCTGCTCGAGATCACCGACGCCTGATCAGGCGAGGTTCGCGATGTCCTCGCGCTGCAGCTCGAGCGCGCTGGGTGATCCCACGGCGGTGTTCGACCTGAACGCCACCTCCACCCCAAGCTCGCGCAGGATCGCGAGCGTCTCCGGCCCGTAGGAGTTCACCGGATGCGCGGCCGCGGCCGGGCGCTCGCCCGTGACCTCCTCGATCACCCCAGCGTTGCGCTCGTACTCGCGGCGCTGCTCGGCCTCCGGCAGCTCCGCGAGGCGCGTCGGGTGGCTGTGGCTGTGCAGGCCGATCACGTGGCCGGCGGAGTGCAGGCCGGCGAGGGCGGCCGCGTCCATCCACAGCCCCTGCGCGAGCGCCTCGACCGAGGTACCGGAGGCCGTGAGCAGCTCCTCCATCACCGCGTGGTAGCGCTCGGGCCCGAGCACGTCGTCGCGCAGGAACCGGAAGCGGCGATCGGCGCCGGTGTAGAAGGCGAACTCCGCCAGGTGGTGGGCAGGCACCACCGCGCCGGACTCATCCGGGTCGAGTGCCTCCTCGAAGGCCGCATGGAAATCGTCCAGCGTGGCGAACCGGGACTCGCGAAAGTGGCGGTAGACCTCCGTGCGGTCGGGCTCGCCCCGCAGCGGGCCGGTCTGGACGAAGAAGAACGCGGTGAGCCCGAGCCGTTCGAGCACAGGCACCGCGACGTCGAGCTGCGATCGCAGGTTGTCGTCGAAGGTGAGGCAGACCGCGTCGGCGGGGAGGTCATCGCGGCGCACCCGCTCCACCCACTCGGCCGCGGGCAGCAGGCGTGCCGCTCCGGCACTGTCGACAGCGCGCTCGAGCTCGGCCGCGCCGACGGTCCCCTGGCCGGGCGCGTGGCCCGAGCCGTGGAAGTGGTGGAACATCACGCCGAAGGCCCCGGGAAGCACCGGTCTGCACGGTACCGTGCGCGCGGTGAGCACCATGGCCCTGGTTCCCGTGCGCGGCGGCTCGAAGGGGCTGCCCGGAAAAAACCTCGCCGAGGTGGGCGGGCGCACCCTGATCGCGCGCGCCGTCGAGGCCGCGGCTGCCGCCGCGAACGTCGACCTCGTGGTCGTCTCCTCCGACGACCCGGCGATGCTCGCCGAGGGAGCGCGCGCGGGTGCGCAGGCGCTCGAGCGCCCCGCCGTGCTTGCGGCCGACGACACGCCGTCCGAACCCGTGGCGCTGCACGCGCTCTCCGGGCGCGAGGAGGTCGAACGACTGGTGCTCGTCCAGGCCACCTCACCGCTGCGGATCGCCGAGGACGTGGAGCGCTGCGTCGCGGCCCTCGACACCGCACCGGCCGCGGCCACCGTCGCCCCGTCCGAGCATCCGGTCGAGTGGTCGGTGCGGATCGGTGCGGACGGGCGGATCGAGCCTGTGCTGGGCTGGGAGGGATTCGCGCGCCGGCGCCAGGAGCTGGCCGCCGGGTTCCGGCTGAACGGGGCCGTCTACGCCGCCCGGGCGGACCATCTGCGCGCGGGCCGGCCGCTCGTCGGGCCCGAGACGGCGGCGGTCGAGATGCCGGGCGCGCGCTCCGTCGACATCGACACCGAGGCCGATCTCGCACACGCCCGGCTGCTAGCCGGCTCCTGAGCGGCGAATCGCCCCGCGGGGCCGCTGGTTAGCCTCGTGTGGCTCTGAGTCCGCCCTCGAAATCCATCGCGCCCGCGAGCGTCGTCTCGTTCCTGATCGGGCTCGCCGCGACGCTCACCGCGTTCTGGGACGGCATGTTCGGCATCTCGAGGTGGGGACCGGTGACGCTCGCCGTGCTGCTCGTGCTCGTGGCGCTCGCCTTCCTGCGCCCGATCGCGCCGCGCGGCCCGGCCGCGCTCGCGCTCGGCGGCCTGACGGGCCTGTGGCTCGTGTCGGTCCTCTCCACGGGCTGGGCGGACTCGCCCGGTCAGGCCAAGGCCGAGGCCGGCCGGTGGCTGCTGTACGCGGCGTTCCTTGCCGCACTGCTGCCCCTGCTGCGGGCGCGGGCGCAGGCCCTCGGGCTGATCGCGGGCGTCGCGGCGGGCTGCCTGACCGTCGCGGGCTACCAGCTGATCCGCTTCCTCGCCGGGACCGGCGACGGGCTCTTCCTCGGCGACCGCCTGGACGGGCCGATTGGCTACGCGAACGCACAGGCGGACCTGATGGCGCTCGGGCTGTGGCCCCTGTTCGCGCTGGCCGAGCGCGGCGGATCGCGGCTGCTGCGCGCGCTTGGCCTCGGGGGCGCTGCCGCACTCCTGTCCGTCGCGCTGCTCAGCGGGACGCGCGCGGTGCTCCCGATCCTCGCGATCGTCGGCATCGCGCTGGTCGCCCTGCTGCCGGGCCGGGTGCGCCGGGCCTGGCTGCTCCTCGGTCTCGCCGTGTCCGTGGC
>JACCYP010000258.1 GCA_013696425.1 Thermoleophilaceae bacterium | reverse complement strand
CGCATGAACGGATGCACGCGGCAGAAATACGTGTAGGTGCCCTTGTTGAGCTCCGCGGGTGTCTTCCATTTGCGCCTGTTCGCCGCGGCGGTGAATCCAGGCGGGCCGTCACCGAGCTCACCGGAGTCGAAGTCCGGCTTGCCGTTGGCCAGCGGGTAGGCGATCCCGGTGGTGCGGTTACAGGGTGCCTTGCACGAGGTGATCGTGTGGAAGATGTCCTTGGTGGCGCCGTTGTCGTCCTTGTTCACGAACGTGAGCGAGCGTCCGCGCTTTACGGCAGGGATCCTGCCGTTGCCCGCGAGGTCGCCGCGCATGTACTGGAAGTCGCGGATCGCGACCGTGCTCGAGTCGTCCTGGCCCGTGAGGAGCTTCCGCGCGTCGGGCAGGCCGCCGGGCCCGCCGCCGTGCCCGTCGTTCTCGGGCAGCTGGCCGTGGGTGAGCAGGCCGTTCTGGTTCGGGGCCTGCACGAAGGGATCGGCGCCACCGGCATCCACGCCGTCGTAGACGGCGGTCGGCATGATCGCCATCGACTCGTACCAGGAGGCGCGGCTCGTGTCGTAGGTGCCGTTGACGGACACGACATCGCCCGCCTTCAGCTGCACGATCCAATCCGTCGGGGTGCGCGTCATGGCGACGTCCCACGAGACCGCTCCCGCCGGCTCGAAGTACTTGGCCGTGGATCTGAACAGCCGGACGGTCTTGCCGTCCCGCGTCACGTTCAGGTCCGAGTACAGGCCACCGGGATGCAGGTGCCCGGCGCTCCACACAACCGTCGAGTCGCGCCCGACAGTCCAGCGCTGGGCGGGACCGGAGTTGCGCTTCTGAGCCGCGGTGGCCTGGTCGGGGAAGGTGTACTCGCCGTTCTGGCCCCAGCCGCGCTTCGCGTCGAACACGGGGTAGGCGCGCAGGCCGGCCACGTCGAGCCACTGCGTGCGCACCGGCTTGATTTGCGCCGCGCCCGGTGCGGTGAGGGGCACGAAGTCGATCTCCCACGTGATGTAGACGTCGGCCTCGTCGGGCACCAGGTCGTGGATCATGTGGTTCATCGCCCAGTTCTGGTCTGGGGCGTAGGGCCAGCCGAATCCCTGTGGGAGGTCGATGTTGGTCTTCTCCTCCCCCATCGCCCACCGCGGTCCGCCGTCCACGAGCCAGACACCGTGGTGCATGTGCAGGACGTCGACGGCGGGGATGCTGCCGTCGAGATAGGTGAGGTTCGGGCGGAAAGCCGTGATGTAGCCCGGCACCCTGGGTTTGGCCGACGCGGGTATACCGCCGATCGAGATCGTGTTCTGGCCCGGCGAGATGTGCACGGGGCCGTACTTGAAGGTGAGAGTCTGCGAGCCGTCGTAGGTCGCGGCAGGCGAGATGTCCTTGTTCAGGTTCGGCTTGCCCTTCGGCGCGGCGACCGCGCTGGACGCGAAGAGCGCAAGGATCATGACGGCGAGGGTGAGGGGGACGAAAGCGCGCATGGGCGACTGGTTGTACTTCGGCACGCCCCATAACCACCTTAGGTCATGCGAAGGACTTCCGGCAGAAAGGGTCTGAGCGGGGTTCGTTTGGCGCCCCGGGGCCTCCGGGCACTATGAGGTCATGTCCACCATCCTGATCATCGTCGGCATAGTCATAGTCATCGCCCTCATCGCGTTCCTGGTGCAGCGGACCGGCGCGCGGCGCAAGGTCGCGCAGCTCGAGGACACCTCGGCGGAGCGCCGCGAGCGCGCCCAGCATCACGACGCGAAGGCCGCGGAGCTCGAGTCGGAGGTCGACCGCCACCGCGCTCACGCGGACGAGCACAAGTCCGTGGCCAACGAGGCGGAGCAGAAGCTCGAGGACCGCGGGGCGCGCTGAGCGCGCCGCTCAGGCCACGATGTCGCCGGCGCGCGCGACCAGCTCGGCGTCGGCGTCGCGCACGCGCTTGAAGCCCACCATCTGGGCGGCACTCTCGAGACCCTCGCGATAGAGGTCGAGCACGCGCGCCACGCCCGGCTGGCCGCCGGCGGCCAGACCCC
>JACCYP010000051.1 GCA_013696425.1 Thermoleophilaceae bacterium | reverse complement strand
CTCCTCGGCTTTCGCGGGCTCGCTCGCTTTCGACTCCTGCGGCGCAGCCGGCGCGCTCGCCACGGGCTCCGGCGGCGCCGGCGGGTCGTGTGTCTCGACAGGAGGCGTCGGCGCGGGCCGGGGCTGGCCGGTCGAGTCCTCGGAGGCGAGCTGCGAGCGCTGCACCTTCTGGGTCACGGTTCGCTCGCGCTCGTACTCGCGCACCTCGGTGACGGCCACCGTGCCGCCGCCGGCAAGCGCGGCCGTCGAGGCGGCGACGGCGGCCAGCTTCTGCGCCGAGGCCACCTCCCAGACGCCCTGTGTGCGCTCGGTCCAGAACGCGAGCCGGTCCTGCACCGACGCGACCAGGCCCTCCACGAAGCGCCCGTTCGATCCGCCCGGGGCGGCCGCGGCGGCCACGGGCACCAGCACCGCGACACGTGCCGGAACGGCGCGGTACTCGCGCAGCTGCGCGCGGCAGGACATGCAGGTCTTCAGGTGCGGGCGCAGGCGGGCCACCTCGGCGGTGCCGGCCTCGCCATCCGCGAACGCGCTCATCAGCGGCGCGAGCCGCTCGCACTCCTCGCCCGCCTGGATGTCCTTGACCCGGGCGAGGAAGGCCTTGCGGCCTTCCGCAACGCATCTGTTCACCTTCGTGGCGCTCCAACCGGTCTCCTCGGCGATCTGCCTGTAGGAGAACCCCTCCGCCCGCAGCAGCAGCGCGCGTACCTCCTGCGGCTTCAGGTTGGCGAGCGCCTCCGCCCCCATACGCAGCTTCTCGAGCCGCTCGGCCTGGTCGTGGGTGTCGGTACCGGCCCCGGGCGGGGGCTCCGCGACGCCGTCCTCACCGGGTGAGGCGAGGCGGTCGCGCTGCTTGCGGATGGCGAGCGCCTCGTGCTTCACCACGGTCTTCAGCCACGGGAGCAGCTCGTCGGTCTCGGTCGTGGGCGCCTTCGTCAGGAGGATCTCGACGCCGCGCTGGTAGGCGTCCTCCGCGTCCTCGGGGCTGAGTGAGAAGCGCCGCGCCTGGCCGAGGATCTGCGCCCCGAAGCGCCCGAGCAGGTCGAGAGCGGCCGGATCGATCTCCGATCGCCCGGGCCGGAACCGCCCCGCGGCGGCGAGCCGCCGCCCCTGCACCCCGTCCGTGTCTCGCAGCATGAGAGCCCTCCCAAGCTCTTGGCGTGGCGATATTCGCCCCCCTAGCGGCTCGCGTGCGCAGGTCCCGCTCGCTATTTGCGGGTTTTTCGGCTGCACAGCGGCTCTGCAAGCGCCGCGTCGCACCAGAGTCGGCCGTGCGTCACGCCGGTACGCTTGGCCGGTTGTCCTGTTGTTTAAGGGCAATGGCTGGAATTCGAATGGCAGAAGGTCTCCTCAACGAGCTACGTGAGGTCGAGCCCGCGGACGGCGGGGTGCCGCTCCCCAGCAAGGATGTCCGTCAGAGGCGCCCCACCGGCCTCGCTCTCATCCTGCGCCTCGAGACCGCTCGGCGGCTCGCGCGGATGGGCGCGCTGGTGCTGCTCGACTTCGTTGCGATCTACGCCGCCATCTGGACGGCGCTCGAGTTCAAGGCCGTCGTGCGCGGCCAGTCGGACGTCGCGCTCTCCTTCGACCAGGCCCAGGAGTTCGCGCCGCTCGCGTTCCTCGTCACCTTTTTGCTGTTCGCGAACGCCGACCTCTACGCCGATCGCGCGGTGCGGCCCGGCTTCTCGAAGATCGTCGGCGCGCTGTTCCAGGTGGCGCTCGTCTCGCTGATCTACGGCGTCGTGGTCGGTGGCGAGTTCTCGAGCTACTACATCTTCTACGGGTCGCTGTTCTTCTCGCTGCTCTACGTCTCGCTGGTGCGCGTCGGGTTCGACCGGATCACCGGCGCCGTGCTGCGCGCGGCCGGCTATCACCGCCGCGCGATGCTCGTCGGCAGCGGCGCGCAGATCGAGGCCACCGCCCACGCGCTCAAGGGCTCGGGCGTAGAGCCCGTCGGCTACAGCTCGCTCACCCCGCTCGGTGACGAGCACGGCATGCGCGACTTCGGCCCGGTGAGCGACATCGCGAACCACTTCGGCGAGATCGACGAGGTGCTGATCGCCGACCCCGCCTTCCCGCAGGAGCAGGCCGTTGTGCTCGTGGACACCTGCCACGACCACGGCGTGCGTGTGCGCGTCGCGCCCTCGACGATGGAGATCCTCATGGACCGGGTCGAGTTCGTGCCCGGCCAGACGCTTCCGCTGTTCGAGCTGAAGCCGCCGGTCTTCGACGGCGTCGACTTCATCACCAAGCGCGTGTTCGACATCGCCGGGTCGGTGTTCCTGATCCTCGTCCTGAGCCCGGTGCTCCTCACCGCCGCTGCGCTCGTTCGGTTCACGAGCCGCGGTTCGGTCGCCTTCCGCTCGATGCGCCCCGGCATCGGCGGCGAGCCCTTCGCCTGCTTCAAGTTCCGCACGATGTACGAGGGATCCGAGCGCGATCAGCACGAGCTCGAGGCGATGAACGAGGCCGGCGGCGCGATCTTCAAGATAAAGGACGACCCGCGCGTGACCCCGGTCGGGCGGTTCCTGCGCCGCTGGTCGATCGACGAGCTGCCCCAGCTCTTCAACGTGCTGCGCGGCGAGATGTCGCTCGTGGGCCCGCGCCCGCTGACCCAGCGCGACTTCGACAAGCTCGAGGAGTGGCACCGCAAGCGCTACCTCGTGCTGCCCGGCATGACCGGCCTGTGGCAGGTCTCCGGCCGCAGCGAGCTCGACTTCGACGAGCTCGTGCGCCTCGACTTCCTCTACCTCGAGCGCTGGTCGGTGTTCCTCGACCTCTCGATCCTGATGAAGACGATCCCCGCGGTGATCAGCTCCAAGGGCGCCTGGTAGCCGCCCGCCCCAGCTCGCGCTAGTTCGTCTGCCCCCGACCCGCCGGGCGCTTCTACAGCTTCGTCGAGTAGCGCACGTAGTGATCGAGCGCCGCGTCGCCGTCGAGGTTCGCCGTGTAGGCGGTCGCATTGCTCTGGGCGAGCGCTTGCGGGACGGCCAAGAGGGCGATCAGCAGGCTCGCGGCCCCTATCCTCGCCAGCAGTGCTGCGCTACCGCTTCCTGTTCGAGCAGATGGTGCGCCGGGAGCTGCGCCAGAAGTACAAGGGCTCGGCCCTCGGCGTCCTCTGGTACCTCGTGAACCCCCTGGTGCTGATGGGTGCTTACGCACTCGTCTTCTCCGTTCTATGGCGGGTCGTGGACATACCCGACTACCCGCTGTTCCTAATCGTCGGGCTGATCGTGTGGGTGTTCTTCGCCCAGGCGATGCTCGCCGCGGCGCCATCCCTCGTCCTGAATGCCCCGCTCGTGCGCAAGGTGCGCTTCCCGCGCGAGGCGATCCCGGCCTCGGTGGCCGCCGTCCAGCTGATCACCTTCCTGGTGATGCTCGTGCTCGTGATCCCGGTGGCGCTCGCGGTGCGCGGCACGCTCGACCCCGCCCTGATGCTCGTGCCGCTCATCGTCGCCCTGCTCTTCTGCCTCGTGCTCGGCTTCTCGATGGTGGCCTCTGTGCTCCATGCGCACTACCGCGACGTCGAGCCGGTGCTCGCCGCGGCGCTGCTCCCGTGGTTCTTCATCACGCCGATCTTCTTCCGGGTTGAGGACCTCCCCGGCGTGTCCGACCACCGATGGGCCGGCGACCTGCTCGAGTGGGCCAACCCGCTCGCGCCCTTCGTGCGCGGCCTGCGCGACGTGATCTATTCGGGCCAGGCGCCGAGCACCGGCACGCTGCTCTACATGCTCGGCGCCGGGCTGATCGCCCTCGCCATCGGCGTCGTCGTGTTCCGGCGGATGGAGCGCGACCTGGCGGTGGTTCTGTGAGCCTCCGCCCCGGCGAGATCGTTCTCGATAACGCCACGCGCTCCTTCGCGCTGCGCCACGAGCGCTCGAGGACGCTCAAGGAGCTGTTCGTGCGCCGCGGGAACGAGGCCGGCGCGTCGCGCATCGACGCGCTGCGCGAGGTGTGCCTCCACGTCGAGCCGGGCGAGGCCGTCGGGATGGTCGGGCGCAACGGCGCCGGCAAGACCTCCACGCTGCGCTGCCTCGCGGGCATCGTGCCGCTCGACTCCGGCCGCGCCGAATGCGGCGGGCGCACGGTGTCGCTGCTCGAGCTCGGCGCCGGCTTCGGCGAGGACTTCACCGGCCGCGAGAACATCCTCCTGAACGGCGCCCTGCACGGATTCGAGCGCGGGGAGATCGAG
The DNA here is from genome assembly GCA_013696425.1 of Thermoleophilaceae bacterium. Lineage (GTDB taxonomy): Bacteria > Actinomycetota > Thermoleophilia > Solirubrobacterales > Thermoleophilaceae > JACCYP01. The sequence goes on along the minus strand of JACCYP010000051.1, from coordinate 2,150 downwards.
GCGCGCGTGGACGAGATCGTCGCGTTCTCGGAGCTCGGCGACTTCATCGACGTGCCCGTGAAGGCCTACTCGGCCGGCATGTACCTGCGCCTCGGCTTCTCGATCGTCGCCCACCTCGACGCGCACGTGCTCCTGATCGACGAGATCCTCGCCGTCGGCGACGAGTCCTTCCAGCGCAAGTGCCTCAAGCGGATCTCCGAGCAGATGGCGGCCGGCGCGACGCTCGTGCTCGTGTCCCACGACCCGACCGCGATCGAGCGTGTGTGCCAGCGCGTGGTGGTGCTCGACGGTGGGCGCGTGGCCTTCGACGGCGACACCGCCGACGCATTGCTCTTCTACCACCGGCTGCTGGGCGCCGAGGCACCGCGCGAGAAGCTGCGCGCGAGCCGCGGCGAGCTCGAGGTGACCGGCCTCGAGCTGCGCGACTCCGGTGGCGCGGCCCGGCACATGTTCCGCAGCGGCGAGTCGATGACGGTTGCGCTGAAGCTGCACGCGCGCACGCCTGCCGACCGCGCGGTGGTTGCGATCGAGGTGCGCGACTCCCGCGGCGAGACCGCATTTCGCACCGACACCACCGCCGGGGAGATCCGCGAGGGGGCCGAGATCGAGTTCGAGGTGCCGCGCCTGGCGATGCTCGGGGGCGACTACGACCTGGCCGTCGGCGCCTACGACCAGGATGCTCCGCAGGTGCTCGACCGGATCGCCCGCTTCTCGATCGCGCAGACCTCCGACGGCGAGGGTCTCGTGGACCTGCGCGGCACCTGGACCGTGGGTGGGCGCAGCTCGCCCGAGGAGGCGCTGCGCTCGTGAAGCCCGAGGACGCCCTGGAGGAGGCCCGCAGGCGGGTGGCCGAGCGCCGCGCCGCGGGCGGCTACCCGGCCTCCGAGACGCAGGCGGGTCCCGCGCCCGAGGCCGGGGAGCGCCCGACGATGGAGCAGCTGCGCGAGTGGGCGCTGATCGAGGTCGACCACGACCTCGTCTACTCGACCCGCCCCGGCGGCGCACCCATCACCGGCATGAAGCGCCTGATCCTGCGGCTGCTGCGCCAGTACACGACCGAGCTCGAGGCGCAGCAGACGCGCTTCAACGTGGCGGTCCTGTCGTACCTCGAGAAGCTCGAAGAAGAGCGCCGGCGCCCTTGATCCGGCAGGTCCTGAGCGGGGCCGGGCCGTTCGACGCGATCACGAGCCAGGCGCTCGCCTACCGCGAGCTGCTCGGCGGCGACATCCACGCCGCGGCCATCGAGCCGCGCCTGAAGGCCGCGGTCGAGCCGCTGTCGCGCCTCGAGCCGGGGCCCGACGACACCCTCCTCATCCACTACTCCGCGTACGCGCCGAAGCTCGAGCCGCTCCTCGAGCTGCCCCAGCGCACGGCGCTCGTCTACCACAACGTCACGCCCGCCCGTTACCTGTGGGCCCACCATCCGCACGTGGCCACGCTGTGCGCGCTCGGGCGCGATCACCTGCCCCGCTATGCGCAGGCGGTCGACGTGGCGATAGCCGTGTCGGAGTACAACGCCGCCGAGCTGCGCGCGGCCGGTGCGCGCGAGGTGTGCGTGGTGCCGGTGCTGTTCGATCCGCAACGGCTCGGGCCGCCCGGGGAGGAGGCGCCCGCGCAGCCGCCGGCGCTCCTGTGCGTCGGGCGGGTGGTGCCCCACAAGCGCCCCGACCTCGTGAAGCGCACGTTCGAGCTGTGGCGCTCCGAGCGCGCGCCGGATGCGCGCCTGGACATGGTGGGGGAGCCGCTCTCGCCCGCCTACGGCGAGTCGCTCGGCATGCCCCTTCGCGGCGCGATCGCCCAGGAGGAGCTGAACGCGGCGTACCGCGGGGCGTCCGTTTTCCTCTCGCTCTCCGAGCACGAGGGCTTCTGCGTGCCGCTGCTCGAGGCATTCCACTTCGGCGTGCCGGTCGTGGCCCGGCCGGTGGGAGGGATGCCCGAGGTGGGCGGCGACGCCGTGCTCTGGACCGACGGCGAGGATCTCGCCGTCGTGGCGGAGCTCGTGGACCTCGCCGCCCGTGACGGGGAGCTGCGCGCGGAGCTGGCTCGCCGCGGCCGGGAGCGGCTGCGCGAGTACGCGCCCGAGCGCACCGCCGCGGCTCTGCGCGAGGCGGTGGCCTAAGGCTCGAGGTTCGTGTCCAGCAGGGTCGGCT